>NZ_JBFBBS010000012.1:0-174694 GCF_040682835.1 Streptomyces sp. NPDC051104
CTCCTCGGGGAACAGCACACCGCAGTCGACGATGAGCAGCTTGCCCGCGTGCTCGAAGACGGTCATGTTCCGGCCGATCTCACCCAGACCGCCCAGCGCGACGACCCTCAGCCCTCCCTCGGGCAGCGGCGGGGCGGCTTTCAGCTCTGGATGTGGATGACTCATACCTCGACGCTACCGGAGAGGTGGACGACAGCACCTGGCACGTGAGGTCCCCTGGGGGTGGGACTTTCGGAAGCGCGCCGTCGTTGGGGCGGCTGGGCGGGGAGAATCGGCGGGTGCTGTCCCGCGCCGGGGTCTGACTCGTGTGAGACCATGGATCATCTGCTGCACCTCGACCGCACGCTCGACGTGGACCCACCCCGGTGGGCGCCTCATGTGCGTCGGATGACCAGCACGGCCACGTCGTCGAGGTGGTTCACCGCGGCCGCTGCGTCGAGGATGCGGTCGGCGGTCTCCTCGGCGTCCAGTCCGTCTTGGAGGGCCGCGCCGGCCAGTGTTCCGGCTCGCTCCAGTCCGGCATCCAACGTGAGGCCCGGTCCTTCGACCACACCGTCGGTGACCATGATCAGCGCGCTGCCCTCGTCCAGGGTGAAGGACTCTTCGCGGTACTCGGTGTCCGGCACGACTGCCAGGACAGGACCGCCCGGCAGCTCTCGGATGCTGTGGCTGCCGTCCTTGCGCGCGCACAGCACCGGCACATGGCCGGCGCCGGTGACCTGTCCGTCGCGCGGGTCGATATGCACGGAGGAGTCTTTCGACGGGTATCTGCGACGCCTGGAACGCTGGCTACGGCAGGCCGGCCCCGGCACGCCCGTCGAGTGACCGGCTAAGGGAGAGCTTCCGCCTGTGACGGAGGTGGGCCGGCGGCCGAGTGGGGTTCCCCGCCCCTGGGTGAGCACTACCGCCCGACCCTTGACCGCGCCCGGTAAGGACATGCCGCAAGGCGACGGCCTCGGATCACCGCGGCCTGGATGCGACGGGCGCGACGCACCCGTGTCCATTGCTTCTGACCTCGCGAGGGCTGGCCTGGGCCCTGGCCCGTGCAGCGTGCGCGCGCCGGGTGCCCTCATGGCGGATGAGGGTCTACCTGTGTTCCTGCCACCGGTTCGGGTCCTCTTCCAGGGCCGCTCGGTCCCAGCCGCCGTGTTCCGCGGCAGCCTCGTAGGTCGTGTGCAGGAAGTCGGCCACCGCCCTGTCCGGGGCGGCCGCGGTGCGCACTGCCTCGTAGGGCAGGAGGAACTGGCCGTGGTCGGGGCTGTAGAAGGCGTCGGCCGGGCTGATCGGATGGCCGGCGAAGCCATCCGGCTCGGGGTAGGCGTACGAGTAAAAGGCCCCTTCTTCCCCGCCGCCGGGCCAGAACCCGCAGCTGCTCAACTCGCGGGAGTAGCCCTCCACCATCACCCAGTCACCACAGTGCGGGGCGCCGCCCGGATGCGGCGGGGCCGTTCGTCCCGAGAACCTCGTGCAGGCCAGGTCCATGGCGCCCCAGAAGAAGTGCACTGGGCTGACCTTGCCGACGTAGTACGAGCGGAACTCTCCGAGCACCCGGTTGGCCTGCAGCAACTGCCGCCAGAACAGCTGTGCGGCGTTCGGGTCGTAGGAAGCGTGCTGGTGGTCCTCATCGAAGGGGATCGCCGGGTCCACCTCGTTCGGATGTGCCTGGATCCTTGTCTCGATTCCCAGCTCGCCCAGGGCGTGCATCGTCTCGCGGTAGAAGTCGGCCACCGGTCTGGGCTCCAGAGCCACGGCGCGGTCTGTGCCGTTGCTGCTGCGCATACGCAGTAGATGGTCGACGAAGTCGAACTCGATGTCGAATACTCCTGAGTGGTGGGGAATCGCCGATGTCGTCAGGCCACGCGGGCTGACATACAAGGTGACCTGCCACCAGTGATTGACCAGGGGCGCGTGGGCCAGCCGGATCTTGCCCACGATCTGGGTCCACATGTGCAGGGTGTCCCTGGTCTCGGTCCAGTCGGCGACCCGCAGCTGCGGCCACATCGTCCGTGACATCTGGTCGAAAGTCCCGGCCACAACGAACTCCTTCCGGGACAATGTGACACATACTGACCACGGTCCCCTCAGTCAATGCACCAGGCAACCCGGCGCGCCGCACCGGTCACCGGACGGGTCGCTCGCACGCTCCACGAGCAGTCGGTGTTCCGGCATCGCAAGCACACTGATGCAGTTGCCCGGTGTCACGGGTGGCGGCGAGGTCCTGCGGATTCGATCCGGAAGGACTTTTCATCATGAGCCTTGACCTGCGTTCCGCGTAATTCGCTACGCCTAGAGCGCAGACATGGCACGTGACCTGCAGATATGCCTCTGGTGGCGCTGCTGAGGCGTTTCTCTAGGCATAGAGAAACGTGCAGGCCAGCGAGATGCCCATGTGCGTCTCTTCGCCGACAATGCGGCGAAGAGTTGCTGGCCAAACCCGAGCATTTCCAGGCAAGTTGACGTCTCTCGTGCCGGGCATGGCCCTGCGCCCCTATCGTGGCACCAGGCTTGGCTCACCCGAGGCCCCCTCCCAGCGCCTTCAGGGTCACTCGCAGAACCCCTCCCGACCTGCGGAAACGTCGAGCACTAGAGAAACGGCCTGCGGCGCCCGACAAGGCGAAACCGCAGGCCAGTGGGCATGCCGTTGCTCCAGAGGCTCCGAATTACGCGGAACGCGGGCTTGACCAGCCGACCCTGGTGCTCGGGGCAGCCGGGGGACAGGGCTCGATGCGCCGTCCGACGAACGCGTCGGGCGCGATGACACCCGCGAGGGCTGACGCCCGCTGCCCAGCGGCGAGTGCCGACATCGGTTCGCGCGAGGCAGTCCGCGTGACGACTTGTCGGGGACTCGCGCGGCCGCGTGGGCGGGAACCGACCGGGCGCCCCTGCCGCAGCAGGCGTTCAGCGGGGTCGCCCCGCGTCGGGGGAGAGGGCGTCCCCGGAGCTGACCCCTGCACGGGATGCCGAGCTTGGGGAAGATCTTGTGCAGGTGATAGCCGGCGGTTCGGGGCCACAGATGGAGCCGGGGGGCGATGTCACGGTTGGTCACCCACGAACTCACCCACGTCATCCAGCAACGCCAAGGCCCCGGCACCGGCACCGACAACGGCAGCGGACTGAAGGAAGTCGGACCCGATCCGCCGGACCTCGGCCGGGATGGCCTCGCCCGTGACCCCCAGCTGAAGGTCCCAGTACATGACGAAGTAGTCCCCGTAGTGCTCGTGCATCAGGGGCTTGCCGGCGTGGGCGGTGGTGAACAGCCGGTCGAGAAAACCGCGGAGCTGGTCCGATCCCTGGTTCTCCTAGCCCTGGATTCGAAGGTCGGCGGGAGCAGGCCGACCAGTTCCTTCGGCGGGTGATGTCGGCGTCCTCCACGGGTTTCGTGGTTCGGGATGACCGATGCCTCGCTGAGGTCATCCCCGAGGGGTGCGGGTGGTGCCCTGGCGCCCAGCCGGTCCGACGGGCTGCGGTGGCGCGCCACGTGGGCCTCGCGGGGCCGGGGTCAGCGGCCTTCCCAGTGGGGTGGGCGCTTTTCGGCGAAGGCATGGGCTCCTTCCTGCGCGTCGTGGGAGCGAGGACCGGTGCGACGAGTTGGTCCTGCTGGCGGAATGCGTCCTGGTCGCCGTACGCCGTCCGCTCGTTGACCGTCTGACGGCTGAGATGGACAGTGGGGCGTTGCGCGCGATGCGGTGGGCCAGTTCCACGGCCTTGGTGAGCGTCTCGCCGGGTGGGGTGAGGTGGTTGACGAGGCCGAGCTGATGAGCCCGTTCGGCGGGGAGGGGCTCGCCGGTGAGGAGGATCTCCACGGCGATGTTGCGGGGGATGCGCTCGGGCAGCCGCACGATTCCTCCTTCGGGGGGAACCAGGCCGAACGTCACCTCGGTGAGGCCGAAGGTGGCGTTCTCGGCGGCCACGATCAGATCGCAGGCGAGTGCCATCTCGGTGCCACCGCCCAGCGCCCAGCCCTCGACGGCAGCGATGAGCGGGGTGTGGAGACGGGTTCGGGTGAGGCCCGCGAAGCCTCGCCCAGGGAGGACCGGGGTGTCTCCCTTCGCGAACGCCTTGAGGTCCATCCCCGCGCTGAAGGTGCCCCCGGCACCGGTGAGCACACCGACCATCAGGTCGTCGTGGCTGTCGAGTTGGTCGAAGGCATCGGCCAGCGCCCGCGCGGTGGCGCCGTCGACGGCGTTGCGTACCTTCGGCCGGTCAATGGTGATCACGAGGACGCCGTCGTGTTCTTCGGTGTGCACGGTGGGGGCGCCGGTGTCGGGTTCGGTGGTCATGGTGGCGATTCCTTGTCTTTCCCGCCGGTGTGGGTGCTCGACCACTGACGGTGGAGCGCTCCTCCGGGTGCTCGTCGCCTGGGCCGGGTGCTGTGGGGTTCGGACCCCTGCTAGCGCGGGATCGCTCCGTCGCTGCGCAGGGACTCGATGTCGTCGGCACTGAACCCGAGTTCTGTGAGCACCTGTTCGGTGTGCTCACCCAGATCGGGAGCCGGGCGTGCGGGGACCTTCTGTTCCTGGTCCAGGTGCACGGGGCTGTTGAGGGTCAGGTGTGGCTCGCTGCTCCCGTCCTCGATCGGCACCACGATCTGGTTGGCCAGGAGTTGGGGGTCGTGGGCGTACTCCTCGAGTGTCTGGACGACCCCGTAGGTGAGGCCGGCGGTGTCGAGTACCTCGCGCCATTCGGCCAGGGGGCGGGTGGCGAACCGCTTGTCCAGCAGAGTGACGATGTCGGCGGCGTGGGCGCGGCGGCTGGGGGTGTCGTGGAACCGGGGGTCCTCGGCGGCCTCAGGGTGGCCGATGGCCTCGAGGAACAGGGGGACTTGCTTGTCTTCGTTGGCAAAGGCCAGCAGGATCCAGCGGTCGTCCGCGGTGCGGTACACGTTGGCCAGGGCGTTGGGTGGGTCGGAGCGGTCGACGGGGCGGGGGGTTTCCCGCCGAGCAGGGCAGCCTGCAGCCACATCCCCGCAGCCCAGGCGCCTTCCGCGATCAGGGACGCGGTGACGCGTGCGCCCCGGCCGGTCTTCTCGCGTCGGTACAGGGCGGTCATGATCCCGGCGAACAGGGTGATCGCGGTGGGGTGGTCGCCGGAGCCGAACGCGTTGATGGCCGGGGCCGCGTCACGCTGGCGAGTGCAGTCCATCAGACCGCTGCGTGCCCAGTATGCCGTGACGTCGAAGCCGGGCACGTGCGCGTCCGGGCCCTGCTCGCCGCCAGCCATCAGATTCTGCACAAGAACACCGTGCAATACCGCATTCGGAAGCCGAGGAGACCCTGGGGCGGCCACTGCAGGAACGGCGCCGCGACCTGGAGTTGGCGCTGCTCGCCGTTCAGTACCTCGGCTCATCATTCCTGCGAACGAGCCCCTCCTGAGCGCACTCGTCGGCGATCCGCCGGTCTCGCGGCCCTGGTGAACCGGCCGAAGAGGTGCTCACGTCCTCTCCCGGCGGAGTCGGGCGGAGTCAGTTCATCGCTTGCCCGGTTCGGGCGGCGGGACGATCTCCCGCTTGAGGATCTTGCCGGTGGGCCCTTTCGGCAGCGCGTCCACGATCCATACCTTCCGCGGATATTTGTACGCGGCGACCTGGCGCTTGACGTAGTCGCGCAGTTCTTCGGCCGTGGTAGCGGCGCCTGGCGTGAGTACGACGGCGGCGCCGATCTCCTCGCCGAGATCAGGATTGGGCAGGCCGATGACCGCGGCATCGGCCACCGCCGGATGCTCATACAGCACGTCCTCGACCTCGCGTGGGAAGACCTTGTACCCGCCTCGATTGATCATGTCCTTCTCCCGGCCGACGATCCAGAAGTATCCGTCCTGGTCGACCCGGCCGAGGTCGCCGGTGTGCAACCAGCCGTTGCGGATCGCGGTGGCCGTGGCCTCGGGACGCTGCCAGTACCCCTTCATCACGTTGTGTCCTCGGATCAGGATCTCGCCGGTTTCGCCCTGCGGTACTTCGTTGCCGCCGTCGTCGACCACCCGCATCCGGACGCCGCGGATCGGGGTGCCGATCGAGCCGGGCTTGCGTGGGGCGTCCAGGCGGCTGAAAGAGGCGACCGGTGAGGTCTCCGACAGTCCGTAGCCTTCGAGCACGACACACCCGAACGCGGCCTCGAAGTCGCGCAGCACCTGGACGGGGAATCGCCGCGCCACCGGAGACGGCCAGCCGGAGCGCGGAGACGTCGTAGGTCTCCCGGTCCGGCGGCTGCAACAGTCTGCTGAAGATCGTCGGTACCCCGGCGAAGACCGTCACCCCGTGCTCGGCCAGCATCTGCAGCGCCTGCTCGGCGTCGAAGCGCGGCAGCAGCGTCAGACACGCACCGGAGGCGGCGGCGGCGTTGAGCGTGCAGCTCCGCCCGAACGCGTGGAACAGGGGGAGCGCACCGAAGATCACGTCCTCCGAGGTGAGATGAAGCAACTCGGACGCCACGATGTCGCAGTTGCGGGTGAGGTTGGCGTGGGTCAGTTCGGCACCCTTCGGCTCACCGGTCGTTCCCGAGGTGTAGAGGATCACCGCGGTGTCGTCCTCGTGCCGCTCGATCAGGTCCTCGGCGAGTGGGGCGGACGAGACGAGCGCGTCGAATCCGCCGGGATCGACGACCACCGCATCGGCCTCGGCCTGCTGTGCGCCGGTGCGTACCTCGTCGGCGAAGGCGGGCCGGGCGAACAGTAGCCGGGCACCTGAGTCGCCGAGGTAGTAGGCGACCTCCCGGGCCTTGAGCAGGGGGTTCATCGGAACGACGATGCCGCCGGCCCGGAGCACGCCGAGGTAGGCGATGGCGAATTCCGGGCTGTTGGGGAGCATGATCCCAACTTGGTCGCCAGGTTTGACGCCACGGTCGCGGAGCAGTCCCGCCATGCGGGCGCTGACCTGGTCAAGCGCGCGATACGAGAGGATGTCATCCCCCAGACGCAGCGCGGCGCGGTCCGGGTAGGTGCTGGCGCTTCGTACGACGTGCGACGCGAGGTTCATGGCAGAGCCACCCTTCGGCATGTTCGCCTTCGTCGGCTGCGTAGCCTCGACAGCAGCAACGAGATCGCCCGCGCCGCCCTCATGCGCAGCGGGACCTGGAAGTGATCGCCGTCGAGATCACCTCATTGGTTGCGGCTTGCGCTCTGCGGCCTTCTCAATGGCGACGTTGGGTCCTCAGCAGCGTGTGGTTTCCCTGACGCCTGGGCGCGGAGCCAACACCTCGCCCGGGATGTGCGCCCGGGCCGTCGGACTCTTGAGCGATCGCCGATCGAATCCCAAGCATGCACCGCTTGTCTGCACGAAGGCTCCGCTGTCCATTCCGGAACCTGTATACCGGCGCGGACCGGTCGAACGGGCTTCTACCTGCGGATCAGGGGTCCCGTGGTCATTCGTGCTGGCCACCCGGGCACTACTCCTTCTCCGCCCTCGACTCAATGAATCATCCAGTATGCCTGACTCGATCTACTTTGACAGAGAGGGCGTCGTCGGAGTCCGCGACGTCGAGCACTCCCTGCTCGATCATGTGGACGACCTCGCGATACAGCGCGGCCTGGAGACGGTTGGCGACGTGCCCGGGGAGCTCCTTCTTGAGGTGAATCGGCTTCTTGCCGATCGCGGCATAGAAGGACATCGCCTCCCGGATCGTCTCCGGGGCGGTCTTCGTTCCGCCGACGACTTCGACCAGAGGGATGATGTGCGGCGGGTTGAAGGGGTGCCCGATGAGGGTGCGCTCCGGACGCCGGCACTCGGCCTGGATGACACTCATCGTGATGCCCGACGAACTCGACGCGATGATCGAGTCCGGCGGTGTCGCCTCGTCGATGTCGGCGAACAGCTTGACCTTCAGCTCCGGACGCTCCGGCGCGTTCTCCTGCACGAAATCGGCGTCCGCGAGGGCCTGTCGCATATCGGCGGTGAACCTCAGGCGATCGGGTGAGGCTCCGGGCTCGGCCCCGAGCGTGGCTGCCGACTCCCAAGCTGCGTCCACGTACGACCTGAGGGCCTTCTCCGCAGCCGGGGCAGGGTCGGTGGCTGTGACGTCGAAGCCCCGAGCGAGATAATGCGTCGTCCAGCTCGCTCCGATGGTGCCGGTACCGACGATCGCTAGGCGATGGACTGGTTTGTATGCGTTCATGGCTTGGGGTTGCTCCTGTGTGCTGGGTGCCTGTGTGCGAGGGGAACCCGGCCAGGTGGTCAGGGGTCAGGACGGCTCGGCTGTGCTATCGGGCGCTTAGGGAAAGTGGGAGTTCACTGACACTGCGGTGCTCCTTCCCACGCGGTGGGTCCACGCGGCCGGGGTCCGTCCCGCGCTCCGTTGCCCCTGGTGCAGGCGTGTGCCCTGGCGCGAGAGCACGCGTATGAGGACTCCGCAATCGGCGGTCCGTCCCGGCTCGTCGGCTCCGTTCCAGGGTGCGGCGCTTGCCCGTCCCGGGCATCTCGGGGACCACCGGGGAGCCGTTCGATACGTTGGAATGCCTGCCCGAGCAGCCGACCCGCCGCACGAAGGCACTCCCCGGTGCGAAATACTCTCCCGATGAGTTCACGCACTTCCCCGATCAGCCAGCCGATCACGATACGGAGGGCCGTCGCGCGGGATGCCAAACGGCTCACGCGGCTCGTGCGTGGCTCAGGCGCCTACGAGGGTAAGTACGCAGCCGCAGTCGCGGGCTACCGGGTCGGTCCTGATTACATCGAGGCCCACCGCGCTTTCGTAGCCGTCCGCGCCGATGAGCATGGAGGCCGGGTCCTCGGGTTCTACTCGCTCGTCCTCGCTCCACCAGAGCTCGACCTGCTGTTCGTCGCCGACGAAGCGCAAGGACGGGGAATTGGACGACTGCTCGTCGCGCACATGCAGTCCGAGGCCCGTGCCGCCGGGCTCGACCGTGTCAAGGTCGTGTCGCATCTTCCCGCCGAGGACTTCTACCACCGCGTCGGTGCAGTGCGGATCGGGACCGCGCTCGCGAACCCGCCCGCCATGCCGTGGGACCGTCCCGAATTCGAGTTTCGCATTCCTTCGGAATGACGCGGTGTGCCGGTTCGCGGGGTACCGGCTTCGCCTGCATGCTCGAGCCGCTGGAGCCGCGCGCTCCGTGTGTGCCGTCGCCTCTGCCCTGGCGGGGGTATCGCCAGACCCGACGCGAGATCATCCGATGCCTCAAACGATATGCCGCCCGAGAGGTCTTCAGCCTGGTCAGGACGGTACCCAGCGTCCCCCCGTTATAGGGGCGTCTGTGATAGCTGGTGATACGGCGAGGCCCCTTCGAGGAACCATCCTGACGCTACCTCTTCGCGGAGCCGGGAGACGACGAAGCCGCACCGGAGTGCTCCGGTGCGGCTTCGTCGTTAGAAAGGAAGGTGATCCCGGAGCTGCTAGCGCGGAGCCCGGCCTCACCCTGCCCATCTACACCGCCGAACCTGGCTCACCCGCTGAGGAGTGCCTGCGGCTGCTCGCCTCCTGGGCTGCCTCCCAGGACGCCGATTCCTCCACCGAGCCGCTCCCCAGCAGCTGACGGCAACAGCCGTCCTGCTGCGGGTATACCTCTCTTCAGGCGCCGCTGCGGTCCCGGCCGTGGCTACAGCGACGTGAGCCGGGCTCGCAGGCGTCGGGGATTCTCGACGAGCAGATGCTGAAGTGTGTCGTCGGCGGGGGACGCGATAGGCGTCCCCCGCCGGCGGCGTGGTGAGGAGTGGTCAGGTGGTGGCCGGGGCGAGGATCATGTCAACGGAACGCTTCGTGATCTTCCAGCGCCCGTTCTCAGCCTGGTAGTGGTCGGTCAGTTCGACGATGTGTCCGGCAGCTGCGGCCGGGTAGCGGGCGGGGCTTTCGCCGACAGAGGTCGGTCCGCTGTAGGCGATCAGGGTGATGGTCCCCAGTGAACCGCCTGATCGCGCCGTGCGATCGATGCGCTTTACCGGCCGGTAGGACGGGCGGATCAGCGCAGTCCGGCGAAGAGATCGTTCTCGGGTACGGCCGCGCCGGTGGTGTCCTGGACACGTACGAAGGTCTCCATGCCCATCAACTCGCCGAACCTCTCCTTGCCCATCCTGAGGAAGAAGATGTTCTCGCCCTGACTGGCGTGCGCGGCCAACGCGTCGAACTTCTGACCGCTGAACGCGGTGGTGTCCACCCACGTGGTGATCTCATCGTCGGGGAGGCCGATCTCGGCCATCGCGGCGGCCTCGGCAGGATCCGGCTCCGGCATGTCCTCACCGAACTCACGCATGATTTCGCCGAACCGCTGCATCATCGAGCGGGGCATCGTCGTCCAGTACACCTTCGGTGCCAGCGTGGTCATCTCCAACGCCGCCATCGTGATGCGGTGGGCCTGGATGTGGTCGGGGTGGCCGTAGAAGCCGTTCTCGTCGTAGGTGACGACCACATCAGGTCGGTAGTGCCCCATGAGTTCCGCCAGTCGGGCCGCGCCTTCCTCCACGGGGGTCTGCCAAAAGGATCCGGGGGCGCCGTTGCTCGGCCAGCCCATCATCCCGGAGTCGGCATAGCCCAGCATCTCCAGATCGCTGACCTTCAGGACCTCACAGCTCGCCACAAGTTCCTGACGGCGCATCAAGGCGACCGCCGCCGGATCGTGCCCGGGATCGCCCGGCTTGACACCCCCCGGTCCGTCACCGCAACCGCCGTCGGTACACGTCACGAGAACCGTGCGAATGCCTTCCGCCGCGTACCGCGCGAGGACCCCTCCGGTTCCGGTGGCCTCGTCGTCGGGGTGGGCGTGTACTGCCATGAGCGTCAAGGGCCGGTCAGTCATGAAACAGTCCTCCTGCAGACATACGTCTTGGTCCGAGTGCGCGGCGGGCGTACCGCGATCCTGGGGCCTGGCTCCTGGAGGGCGGACGGCCTTGGTCTCCGTGCTCCCCGCCCGTGCGGCGCCGGTCCCTCGGTCGATGCAACCGTGCCGGCCGGCCTACTGTTCCCGGCGCGGCCGCTTGGCCTTCCAGGCGACCGCCGGTGGCCAGCGTTCTCAAACGACCTGGCTTTTGCGGAAGTCTCGTCCGTGATAAATGCAGGACCGCCGCCAAAATGGCCAACAGTATCCGCTGGAGATCGCCGTTCTCCATGGTGCTGCGATGCAGAAAGCCCCGAATCCGCCCTCGCTGCCCCGGATCTGCACGTGGTGATGTGCTGTGCGATGTGCGCCGTTACCTGTACGCGGTGCTGAGCTGCACTGTTAATTGGGGAGTCGAACCCCCGCGTTGCTCTTGACGCGCCAGGAGTGGGCTGGGAAACCGCCAGCCCTCGGTGTGTGCACGCCTCCGAAGCTGCTACCTGCTCCACATCGTCCCAGCTTGCTGGACTACTCAGTCCAGCAGCTCGACCTCCCAATTCGTACGCTGGATCCGCACATCGACCTCGCGGATCTCCCGGGCGAGTGCATCCGCCTGGCCACGCAGTTCCGCAACCGGAAGCGCGGAAAGCATCGTCAGCTCGGACCGAAGCTGCCGACCGTATCCCCGCTCGCCCTTACCCGCCGCCGCGGTGACCACAGAGTGACGCAACCGCAGGACATCCCGGCGTGCGAGGGCATCGGTGAGCGTGCCGTCCGGACCTGTCTCCACAGTGGCATTGGTCCGGTTGATCCGTTGGATCAACGTTTCTAGAGCGTTGAGCACATCTCCGGCCTCAGCCAACAGCTGAGCTGCATCCTCGGCGGGTGTCTCCCCTTCCTGGTACCGCGCACTGCTGACGATGCGCGCTCGCAGCTGTTCTACACGGCGCGTCGCCTCAGCACGTTCTGCCAGTGCCTCAGCAAGCTTCACTGTCTCCGTCCCCCTCCATGAGCTCGCACGAGTATACGAGTGCGAACCAGCTCATGGCACCTTGATTTTGATCCGCCGGAGCCCCGACCAGCCACTGGAGTGAGAGCGGACAGCCGCTAAGAGTGCCACGAAAGAGAATCCGACAGCACGAACGACGACGAGTGGGAATCCGACAACTTCAGCGCGACAGGACATGCCGCACGGCTGGCTTCCGGACGAAGCCCCGCCGCTCAGCACGCGACGCGATGAGAATCCGCCACCGCGAACAAGAAGGATTGGGAATCCGACAGCTTCCATGCAACAGGACACTGCATGTCTCAGCGCCACATCGGATCCGGCTTCCATCCGGCACCAGCCGTGAGATTCCGACACGGAATTTGAGACCCCACACCTCGCGTAGCCGCCGGCCGAGTTCATGTATGACGCGGGTGCGGTCGCTCAGGAACGCGTACATCAGCCGGAGGGTGATCAGGTCGTAGCCGTCCTCGTGCAGCCGCTGAAGGTCGCCTTGTTCGATGTCCAGGCACAGCCACCGCACCCACGACTCGTGGTCGCCGCGGGCGAGGGCGCTCTGCGACCAGTCCACCGCGTCGACCAAGTAGCCCATCGACGCCAGGTGGACGGCCGAGTCCCCAAGCCCGCAGCCGATTTCCAAGGCACGGCCGTCCTCGGCAGGGGCGGCCCCATGCTCGGCCAGCGCAGCTCGCTCACTGTCCCCCAGCTGCCGGAAGCCCTGCCCTCCGGCGTAGTGCTCGTCCCATTGCTTCTGTTCGGTGTAGGCCAACGGGATATCTCAGGCGAGTTGGCGGTGGGAGGGTCAGGAACGGGCGAGCTGGTGGAGACGGGCCAGGGTGCGATGGCCGCGCTCGACGAGTTCGGGATCGTGGTGGGTCATGCCGAACTGGATGCCGGAGAGCGCATCGAGTCCGGTCTCGCATTTCCACAGCTCCACCTCGCCCGCGGTGAGGGTGCGGCCGTACCCGTCCAGGAATGCTTCCTCCAGGTCGGGGCGACTGTGCCACTGGTCGCTGAGGCGCACCAGGTCGCGGACCGCGAGCGCGTACTCTGTGCGTTTTGTGTCAGCAGAGATCGTGTCCCCCGCAGGTCGTGTTGCTTTCTACCAGGGCCGAGCCTCTGGCGCGTGTCGCGATACGACGGACCATCGTGTTTCTTTCCCACTGCTGCCTGTGGCGGACATCACGTCTCGCCGAACTCGGCGGCCGAGGAGGACTCTACGGGCGGGAGGTGCCCAGGCGGTTGATCTCGGTGCTGTCCGCCGGCTCGGCCTTTTGTATAGGGAGGGTGCGGCAGGTGTCGCAGCTGCTCTGCATCCAGGTGTGCGGCCCGTCGCCGCGGAGGCGGATACGGCCGGGTTCGCCGCAGGTTTCGCAGGTGCGTTCGGAGGAGGTCTCAGCGGCGTCGGTGAGGGCGGTCGCGCGGTCGGCGAACTCGCCATCGAACTCGCCTTCTTGGAAGCGATCGGCGACGGTAACACGCAAGCCTCCGAGGTTCGTGTCGAAGCGCTCGATGCGGTAGTCGGGGTCGAGCGCGCACAGCTCTTCTTGCAGCTGGATGAGCAAGGCCGCCCAGCCAGTTCCGACGGTGGGGATCCATGCGGGGATCTGTCGGTCGGCGGGGCTGGTCGGATCCGTAGTCATGGCGGCATCGTCCCGTGGGGCACTGACACTCCAGCCCTGTCCGTGATCGGCACGCTTTGCGAAGGAGCGGTCTGGGAAGATTACGGAGGCGGTCGGCCTCACTACGCTTGAGGCCCGGCCGCCGCCTTCTGTGCCTCATCAGGCCGCCGGGGCGGCCTGATGGTCATGCCAGGTGGTCGAAGCTCCCGCTTTCGCCCCGGCGATCATCGCGGCGATCTCGTCGCGGTCAGCCGTGGCCTGCCCACCGCGGCCCAGGTCGAGGCGTTCCTCGCCGCCGGGTTCACCGAGACCGACATCCTGCAGGTGCTGCTCGCCGCCTCCGTGAAGACGATCAGCAACTACACCAACCACCTGTTCCACACCCCCGTCGACAAGGTGTTCGCCCGCCGCACCTGGGCCGACTGATCCGATGTTCCGAGTGGGCGCCGGGCAGACTTGACCCAGCCCCCCACGTCCCCGTACGACCCATCTCGAGGAGGACGGCCATGCCCGCGAACCGGCCATCGGTGCTGGTCTTCGATGTGAACGAGACCCTCAGCGACCTGACCCCGCTGCGTGGCCGATTCGAGGAGATCGGCGCCCCCGGCGACCTGATGCCGCTGTGGTTCGCCGGGATCCTCCGCGACGGGTTCGCACTCGCCGCGGCCGGCGGCTATGCGGACTTCGCCGACCTGGCCCGCGACAGCCTGCGCGGGCTGCTGACCGGGGCGCCATACCACCCGGACGATCTGGAAGGCGCGGTCGGGCACGTCGTGTCGGGGTTCTCCGAGCTGGACGTCCACCCCGACGTGCCGACAGGAGTGCGCGCGCTGCGCGCTGCCGGATACCGATTGGTGACGATGACCAACGGCAGCGCCGCCCTCACCGACCGGCTCCTGGAGAAGGCGGGTGTACGCGACTGTTTCGAGGCGCTGTGGGACGTGACCGGCCCCCGCCGGTGGAAGCCGCATCCGCGCGCCTACCACTACGTCGTCGAACGCGCCGGTGTCCGCCCCGACCAGGCCATGCTGGTGGCCGTCCACCCTTGGGATGTTGACGGCGCCCAGCGGGCGGGGCTGGCCGGCTCCTGGCTCCGGCGCGGTGTCACGGCCTACCCGGCCACGCTGAGCGTTCCCGCCCTCGCTGTGGAAGACCTCACAGAACTCGCGCGCCTCCTCGCGTGATCGGCGAGGCTTCGCTCGACTTGCCCGTCCCAGATGCCCATCCCGACGCCTCCAACCATCCCGGCCGCGGCACCCCGAAGTGTCCCGAGTCGGGTGGAGTCGGGTTACTTGGCTTCACGCTACCGGCGGGGTGCGAGGCGGCGGACGTTGCCGAGGGCAGCCGTTTGTTCCCGGAGCCGCGTGATCTCGTCGTGCCGGGCAGCGAGTTGAGAGATGTCACGGCCACGCGCACGCCGGAGAACTCGTATCTGGATCCCCGAGAGTTCCGGCGGTGCCGGACGTGCCGCGCCGAGAGGGTCAAGGGCCGTCGGGTTCCCCCGGCCGTGTGAGATTTCGTGATACGTGAGAGGGTCTGGGGCGTGAGTGAGACACCACCGAACACCCTGCAATACCGCTTTGACGGGCCAGAAGACGCTCCGGTCCTGATCTTGGGTCCCTCACTGGGTACCACATGGCACATGTGGGACCGGCAGGTTCCGGAGCTCGCCCAGCAGTGGCGCGTCTTCCGCTTCGACCTGCCCGGTCACGGCGGCGCACCCGCCCACCCGGCGGGTTCCGTCGCCGACCTCACCACCCGCCTGCTCGCCACCCTCGACGCGCTGGGTGTGCAGCGCTTCGGCTACGCGGGCTGCGCCCTCGGCGGCGCCGTGGGCATCGAACTGGCCCTGCGCCACCCCGAGCGCCTCGCCTCACTCGCGCTGATCGCCGCCTCGCCCCGCTTCGGCACGGCGGACGAGTTCCGCCAGCGCGGTGTGATCGTCCGGACGAACGGACTGGACCCGATCGCCCGCACGTCCCCGGAGCGCTGGTTCACCTCAGGGTTCGCCGCAGCGCAGCCCGCGATCACCGAGTGGGCCGTGCAGATGGTCCGCACCACCGACCCCGGCTGCTACATCGCGGCCTGCGAGGCGCTCGCCGCCTTCGACGTACGGGCGGAGCTGGGCCGTATCGGCGTGCCCACCCTGGTCCTCGTCGGTTCCGACGACCAGGTCACCGGACCCGCCGAGGCACGCACTCTGGTCGCCGGGATCCCGGACGCCCGGCTCGCGGTCGTTCCCGGCGCCTCCCACCTGGTTCCCGTGGAACAGCCCGCGGCGGTGACCGACCTGCTCGTCCACCACTTCGCGACCGCGTGGCAGCCCGCCTTCGACGCGACCACCGGTCAGATGGCGGCGATCGCGGCGCCCCCCGCGAAGCCGGTGCCGGTCGCGCCGCCCCCTGTGGCCCCGGTGGCCGAGATCGCCCCGGCCGCGGCCCCGGCCCAGCCCTCGGCCCGGCCCGATCCGTACGACACCGGGATCAAGATCCGCCGCGAGGTGCTCGGCGACGCGCACGTCGACCGGGCCCTGGCCTCCGCGGACGACTTCTCCGGCGACTTCCAGGAGTTCCTCACCCGCTACGCGTGGGGCGAGATCTGGAACCGGCCCGGCCTCGACCGGCGCACCCGCAGCTGTGTCACCCTCACCGCGCTGGTCGCGGGCGGCCACCTGGACGAGCTCGCCGCGCACACCCGGGCGGCCCTGCGCAACGGCCTGACCCCCGCCGAGATCGGGGAAGTGCTGCTCCAGGCCGCGGTCTACTGCGGCGCACCGGCCGCGAACAGTGCGTTCAAGGTGGCGCAGCGGGTCATCCGGGAGGAGACGACCCCGCAGCAGTGATCACCAGCCGGGTACCAGGAACACCATGCTGCACAGACCCACGCCCTCGGGGCGAGGGCAGGATGGACCCATGAAGCTCACGAAGAAGTCGCACGCCTGCATCCGGCTCGAGAAGGACGGGCGGACGCTCGTCATCGACCCCGGCACGTTCAGCGAGGAGGACGCCGCGGTCGGCGCGGACGCCATCCTCGTCACGCACGAGCACCTCGACCACTTCAACGAGGACCGGCTGCGGGCCGGCATGGAGGCCAACCCGGGCGCCGAGATCTGGACCCTGAAGTCGGTCGCCGAGCAGATCTCGGCGGCCTTCCCGGGCCGCGTGCACACCGTCGGCCACGGTGACACCTTCACCGCCGCGGGCTTCGACGTCCAGGTGCACGGCGAACTGCACGCCGTGATCCACCCGGACATCCCGCGCATCACGAACGTCGGCTATCTGATCGACGGCGGCAAGGTCTTCCACCCCGGCGATGCCCTCACCGTCCCCGACCGCCCGGTCGAGACGCTGATGCTCCCGGTGATGGCGCCCTGGAACAAGATCGCCGAGGTGATCGAGTACGTCCGTGAGGTCAAGCCGCAGCGCGCGTACGACATCCACGACGCCCTCCTGACCGACCTGGCCCGCCCGATCTACGACAACCAGATCGGCGCCCTGGGCGGAGCCGAGCACCTGCGGCTGGCGCCGGGCGGGTCGGCGGAGGTCTGAGGCGGGCGGAAGCCTCGGGAGACAGGGCGGGGGCCGGTTGTCGTACCCGCCGGGTAGGTTGTGAGGCATGCGCATCGCGACCTGGAACGTGAACTCGATCACCGCCCGCCTCCCGAGGCTCCTGGCCTGGCTGGAGAGCAGCGGCACGGACGTGCTCTGCCTCCAGGAGGCCAAGATCGCCGCGGACCAGTTCCCGTACGACCAGCTGCGAGAGCTGGGCTACGAGGCGGCGGTCCACGCGGACGGCCGGTGGAACGGCGTCGCGGTGCTCTCCCGCGTCGGCCTGGAGGACGTGGTCAAGGGCCTGCCCGGCGACCCCGGCTACGACGGCGTGGAGGAGCCCCGCGCCATCTCCGCGACCTGCGGCCCGGTCCGCGTCTGGTCGGTGTACGTGCCGAACGGCCGCGAGGTGGACCACCCGCACTACGCGTACAAGCTGCAGTGGTTCGAGGCGCTGAAAGCGGCCGTCGCGGGCGACGCCGCGGGCAGCCGCCCGTTCGCGGTGCTGGGCGACTACAACGTGGCGCCGACGGACGACGACGTCTACGACATCACGGCCTTCGAGGGCTCGACCCATGTCACCCCGGCCGAGCGCGCCGCCCTTGCCTCCCTGCGCGAGGCGGGCCTGGAGGACGTGGTGCCGCGCCCGCTGAAGTACGAGCACCCGTTCACGTACTGGGACTACCGCCAGCTCTGCTTCCCCAAGAACCGCGGTATGCGCATCGATCTGGTGTACGGCAACAAGCCGTTCGCGAAGGCGGTCAAGGACGCCTATGTGGACCGCGAGGAGCGCAAGGGCAAGGGCGCCTCGGACCATGCGCCGGTGGTGGTGGACCTGGAACCGTAGCAGCCCTCGCCGGGAGGTGGCGTGACGGCGGCCTCTGCGCGCCTGTGGTGTCTCGCAGCGCGCCGGTGTCACGCTGGGCGTATGAACATCTCCTTCCTGGGCAACTGGCGCAAGAAACGCGGTCCCGCCTTGGGCGTCGCGGTGTTCTCCGACGGTGACGCCGACGCGGACGCTGTCACCGGACTCCTGTCCGAATGCGAGCTGCTGCGTTCCCACGCCGAGCAGGCGGGCGTCGAACTCGACGACTCCACCGCCTCGTTGGAGGCGCTCGACCAGCTCCTGCCGCGCTGGCGCGACGACGAGGAGGTCCTGCCCTGGCTCGGGAACGACGCGGGCCTCTACCTGGGCACGGTCATCGTGCGCACGGTCCCCGGCGCCGCGTGGGAGATCTGGCCGAACGGCCACCCCGTGGTCCGGCTGGCCTCCGGCCGCGAGATCGACGTGGTCACCGACGGCCACACCTGGGCCTCCACGGGCGCCCCCGAGCTGTCCCAGGTGTATGCCGAGGCGGCGGAACTCTAGACTAGCCGGAGACGTCGGCGGCCACCTGTGCGCCCACCGTGGCCAGCAGCTCCCGTGGCGCGGGATCGGCCTGGAGGCCCGGAAGGAGCAGCAGCCACAGGTCGGTCAGGCGATCCTCGATCAGCAGGCGGTCGTCGAGGGCGTCGGAGAGCGTGTGCAGCCCGAAGAACGCGGCGACCAGCGTGGGGGCGTCGCGGCTGGGATCCGCCCCGGGCGCGAGATCCCCGTCGGCGCGTGCCTGGGTGAGCATCCGCTCGACCGTGGCGATCCAGTCCACGAAGGGCGCAGGCATCTCGACGTCGATGGACTTCCGCTCGGCCCACAGCCGGGCGCCCGCGCGGACGAGGACGTCGTCACGGAATGCCCGGGCGACCGCGAAGCTGAGGCCGACGAGCTTCTCCAGGGCCGGTTCCGCGACGGCCTCATGGCGCGCGATCATGGCCGGCCAGGTCGCGAAATGTGCCTTCACCACGGCGAGGGCGAGCTGTTCCTTGTTGGTGTAGTGGAAGTAGACGGCTCCGCTGGTGCGGCCGGACCGTTCGCTGATGTCATTGATGCTGGTTGCCACGTACCCACGTTCGAAGAACAGGTGAGCCGCAGCCAGTAATACGGCTTTGCGGGTTTCTTCCGCCCGATCCTGCACGCCGTTGCCCCCTGTCCGTCGATGGGTCGCGAGGAGGAATGTAGCCGTCCCGCCGGAAAGCCAGGAGGGTCGCGCATGCGAAAGCAGCAATAGTCTTATTAGCTTTTTTCATGGATTCCCGCTTCTGTTGTTCGTCCTTGAGCTGGTCCAGGACCGTCGAACGCGAGGCGGTGCACCGGATCTCGGTGGCCGAGGTGCTGCTGACGGACCTCCGCTCCTGCGGGCCGCTCACCTTCTGCGCCGCCGCCGCGTGGACACGCTCGCATCCCACGTTCCCCCGCGGTCGTGACGACCGGCACAGCCCCTGGATGCTCGTCGAGACCCTGCGCCAGCTCGGCATCTGCGTTCCGCTGCGCCACTTCGGCGTGGCGGCCACGGCGCGCTTCCTGATCGATGACGTCTCCTTCCGGCTCGACACGAGCGCGGAACCCACGGCACCGCACGGCGCCAGCGAGGTCACCTGCCGGGTGTCGGTCGGTGACCTCCGCACCGGCCGGAGCGGGAGAGGGGTGACCGCGCTGCGGATGCGGGCCGAATACCTCGCCGGAGGCCGCTCGTTCGCACACGCGGTGGGCGGGGCACGGATTCTCGGCGCCCGGCGGTACGCGGAAATCCGCTCCGAGTCCGCTGCGGCGGCCCCGACGCCGAGCCGGCGCCCCCGACCGCAACCGGCGGTCCTGGGGCTCGAGTCGAGGGCCGACGTCCTCATCTCGCGTCAGGAGGACGACATCCTGGTGGACCCGGCCGATCCACGCCACCCCTACTACTTCGACCACGGCACCGACCATGTGCCCGGGATGGCCCTGCTGGAGGCGGCGCGACAGGCCATCGCCCTGCGCAGCGGAGGACTTCTGCTCCGGCCGGTTTCCGGCCGTATGACGGCTCTGAAGTTCACCGAACACGCACCGCCCGCGGTCATTCACTGCTTCCCGTACGGCCGCACAGGCTTCTTCTGCATTCGGCAGGGCGGCGAGCGTACGGCCGAGGGTGTGCTGCGTTATCGATGAGGCGTCACCCACACGTGGGTATTGCGGTGGCAAATCTTCACGACTGCTCCAAAAGAGCGTAGCGTTCATTATGTTTCTGGTTCCGGATGCGGTCAGGACCACCGCAGACCGCGATGTGTGGCCCATGCATGCGTGAACCAGTCATCTCGGCCTGCGATGTCACGCTTTCCCGACGCTTTCCCGAAGTGAAGAAAGCGCAGCAGGCATGAACCGGCATCCCCACCGGCGGATCGTGCCGCCTTCCGGCCGTTCCGTCCTGCGCCAAGAACGGCACACACATGACGACCCATCGTATTTTCGACTGGACTCCAGCGGCCGTCGTCTTCGATTGCGACGGCACACTGGTGGACTCCGAACGGCACTGGCAGCAAGCGCGCGACACGGTCCTGCGCGGTCACGGCGTCGTACCCGACGCGGAGTTCACGCACCGTAGCAAGGGCCTGCACTACACCGAGTGCGGCGCCCTCATGGCCCGCCTCGTCGGCAGACCCGACAGAGCCGAGGAGATGACCCGGCAACTCCTGGCGGCGTTCCGCGCTCTCGTCGCCGGGGATCCCGTGCCGATGCCCGGGGCGCGGGCCCTGGTGACGGCCCTGAGCCGGGCGGTGCCGCTGGCCGTGGCCAGCAACTGCCCGGCAGACGTGGTGGAGTTCTCCCTGGAGTCCGTGGGACTGCGGCACCACTTCCGGCACATCGTCGTGCCGGGCGCGGGAGTGCGCCCCAAACCCCACCCCGACACCTACGCCGAGGCCGCGCGGCGCCTGGGCGTGGAGTGCGGCAGAGCCCTGGCCGTCGAGGACTCGGTCAACGGGCTGAAGGCCGCCGGCGCGGCGGGCCTGCGGGCCGTCGGAGTGGGGCGGAGGCCCGGCGGGGAGGCCGTGGCCCTGGCCGACCTGTGGGTGGACACGCTGGAGGATCCGGGGCTGCTGGCCTGGGCGCGCAGCCGTTCGGAGGTCCTGCGGGAGACGGTCGACCCCACACGGCCCGTCGCACCCCGGCCGAGGGTTCCCCGGCAGGGCGGCCCGACCCAGTCCGGTACCAGGGCCGTTCCCTGACGGCGCGGCCCCGCCGTCCGTGCGGACGGCGGGGCCTGCCGGATGCCACCGGTGGTGGCGGCGCCCCGACAACACACCGGCGCTACCAATAGTGCCGTCGTCCGAAGACCGCGTGCCCGAGAGAGCCGAGCAGCCACAGCACGGCTCCGATGACGACGAGGATGATCCCGATCGTCCAGAGGATGGCGATGTGCGCGAGGAACCCGATGATGAGGAGAATGATCCCCAGGATGACCATGACGCCTCCCGACGCTGGCTGCTGTCGGGACGTGACCCTTTGAGTTACGCCCGATAAATCCTAATTCCGGAGTTCCCGGCCCTCTGGGCGCCAAACACGGCGAGGGCGTACCTCATGGGGGTGACCGACTGTTCGACACCGGTGACGGTGTGGGACCCGGCACCGGGTGCCACTGTGGTGCTTGCCGGACGCGCCGGCCCGGGTCTCGACTACGATGTGCCGTTCATCCCGGTGGTGTTGGCGGCCGTGGGGATCCCCCCGCGGTCCGTCGACCGCGAGGGGAAGGGGAGCAGCAGCTCAGAGGGCCGGGCCCGGAAGGCGGCAGCCGAAGATCACTGCTCGCGCAGCGGAATCGACACGTAGGACGGGTCGTTCGCGGGCGAGGAGAAGGTCAGCTGTGCGCCGGACGGGTTGTGCTCGATGTACAGCGGGTCGACCGTGTCGACGACCAGCGCGAGGCGGTGCCCGGCCGGGACGTCGTAGGCCGTGGAGAACAGCTCCAGGTCGACGCCGAACGGCGTGCCGGGCGTTCGCCCGTGCCAGGTGTACGGCGCGTTGCTGACCAGCTTGCCGAGGCCGAGCGGACCCACGTCGTACAGATACGCGACGAGGGTTCCGCTCTCCTTGGTGGGCGTGAGCGTGGTGTGCAGCTTCGCCGTGCCGCGCACGTGCTGGGCGCTTTCGTACTTCTCCGACTGCCACACGGCGGCCCAGCGGCGCGGAAGCAGCGGGATCGACGCGACCGGCGGGAGCCGGCCCACCTGGTCGAGGATGCTGGAGAGGAAGACGATCCCGCCGTCGGCGCCGGAGTCGACGTTGGCGTGGATGGTGGTGGAGCCGGCGAGTGCGATCTTCCGACGGGTCGCGGCGATCGACTTCCAGTCCGGGTAGCCCTCGTATCCCCCCGCGCTACGGGACTCCAACTGGACCGGCCGCTCACGGTCGATGCCGTTGTCGACGCCCTTGAGATAGTGGTCCAACCAGCGTTCGGTGTCCGTCCAGACGTCGTTGGGCAGCCCGAACAGGCCGGTCAGTTCGGCGGTCGCGTGGTCGCCGGGGCGCAGTTCGAGCCGCTTGGGCACGGTCAGCTTCTCGTAGAAGTCGGCGTACTGGTTGGCCGGGAAGACCGTGTCGCCCCAGGCGTTGGCGAGCATGACGGCGGCGCCGTTCTTGTTCAGCTGGTCGAGATAGGTCGCGGGGGAACGTTTCCGCCCCCAGTCGATCATCTGCTGCTCCTTCGACAGGTTCGAGGAGTACAGGTTGTCGAAGATCTCGCGCAGTTCCGGGCTCTCCCGGCCGGTGAGGGTGGCCGCGCCGTCCAGGACGGCCGCCGCCTGCACATGCTGGGTGCGGCCCGAGTAGATCGAGTCGATGAGATCCGCCCAGCCGCTGAGGGCCGCCACCGCCTTGACGCGCTTGTCGTGCGCGGCGGCCAGCAGGCTGATCCCGGCGCCGTACGACACCCCCGCCATGCCGACGTGCGCCGGATCGGCCGGAGTGTGCGCGAGGGCCCAGTCGATGACCTTGGAGGCGTCCGCTATGTCCGGCGGACCGGCCACTTCTATCTGTCCGCCGGACTGCCAGAAACCGCGCACGTTGTAGGTGAGCACCACATAGCCGGTGTCAGCGAGCTTCTGGGCCTGCGTCAGGTACTCCACCTGCGGCAGGCCCCAGCTCGTGGGCAGCACGATGAGCGGGTAGCGACGCGAGCCGTCGGCGCCGGCAGGCGTGACGACGTTCGCCTTCAGTACGGTGCCGGCGTCGCCGGAGATGTCGACGAAGCGGATGCTGCCGGCCTGGGCGGCGGGCGCGAGGCCGACGACGGTACCGGCGACCAGCGCCGCCGACACGGCTCCTACGGCGGCGGTGCGCAGACGGGTGCCACCGTGTCCCATGGGTCACTCCTTCACTCGTGTCAGTGCAAAGTGACCCGACGGTAACCGTGCGCCCTTACCGTAAGTAACCCGTCGGTAAGTTACGTACCAGTAAAGTTTGTTGAACCGCTAAGCGGCCGTGTCGGCCGAGACCGGCTCGGGCAGCGGCGTCCGCGCCGCCCGCGTCACGTCCGCGACCAGCTCGACCACATCCGGGCCGTACGCCTGCGAATTGGCCACCTTGAGCAGCAGCACGAAGGATCCGGTGCCGTACTTGCGGTGCAGCCGCTCGTGGTGACGGGCGAGATAGCGGGTGGCGGCCTGGTTGTCGACGGCCCGCTGACCGCAGAAGAGGAACACCGGGCGGGAGTCTTCCTGCCCGTCCGCGGTGAGCCGGGCGAGCAGGACGTACTCGCTCAGGCCGCGCTCCATGCGGTAGTGCTCCCCGCCGATCCTGAACGTGCCCCGCTCCGACACCGGTTCGGGGTCCGTGTTGACCCGCACACCCGGCAGCAGTGAGGACAGGTGGGCCGCCATCCGGCGGTTGGAGTAGGGGCCGCCGACGCAGAACTCCGTCCTCTCGCCGAAGCCCTGCTGGGTGGCGTCGTGCGCCACGACCTGGGCGCGCGCGTGGCAGTCCTTGATCAGAGCGGAGAGTTCGAGCAGGGCGAACACGTCGTAGCGCTTCACCGACAGCTCCGGTCCGCCTGCCGCGCGGTTGACCACCAGCAGCGACTCCGAGTGGTCCGGCAGCCCGAAGAACGCCTGCTTGCGCCGCAGCTTGCGCCTCCACAGATACGTACGGGCGAGCCAGCCGAGCGCGGCACTGATACCGGCGGCTACCACCCCGAGGACGATGTTGCGCACGTCGTCGTTCATGGCCGCGCATGCTAGTCCCCCATTCGGACCGCTGGTCGAGGCGGTACTGACGGGGCCATGGCAATGTGGTTACCCTGCGTGGACGCACGCCACTGGAGGTACGAATGCGTCGCCCTGTCGCGCGGAAACTGGCGGTTTCGGCGGTCTCGGCCGCCCTGGTGTCGGTGGGAGCGGCGGCGCCGCCGCACGCCGCCTCGGCGCCGGAGAAATCGACTCCGGCGAAAGTGCCCGTGGCCGTGGGCTACGGCGGGGCCGTGGCCAGCGTCGACTCCGACGCGTCCGCCGCCGGCATCGAGGTCCTCAAGAAGGGCGGCAACGCGGTGGACGCGGCCGTCGCCACCGCCGCCGCGCTCGGCGTCACCGAGCCGTACTCCGCGGGCGTCGGCGGAGGCGGCTACTTCGTCTACTACGACGCCAAGTCCCGTACGGTGCACACCATCGACGGCCGCGAGACGGCACCGCTGACCGCCGACTCGAACCTGTTCGTGGAGAACGGCAAGCCGCTCGCCTTCGCCGACGCCGTCAGCAGCGGCTTGAGCGTCGGCACCCCCGGCACGCCCGCCACCTGGCAGAAGGCGCTGGACGAGTGGGGCACCAAGCGGCTCGGCACGGTGCTGAAGCCGGCCGAGCGGATCGCCCGCGACGGCTTCACCGTCGACGACACGTTCCGCTCCCAGACCGCCTCCAACGAGACCCGCTTCCGGTACTTCCCGGACACCGCCGAGCTGTTCCTGCCGGGTGGCCGACTCCCCGTCGTCGGCTCCACCTTCAAGAACCCCGACCTCGCCCGCACCTACGAGGAGCTGGGCCGCGAGGGCATAGGCGCGATCTACCACGGCGACCTCGGCAAGGACATCGTCGCCACGGTCGACAAGCCCCCGGTGGACCCGGCCTCGGGCTGGAACGCCCGCCCGGGCAAGCTGTCCGAGAAGGACCTCGCGGCCTACGGCGCCAAGCTCCAGGCGCCCACGAAGACGTCCTACCGCGGCCTCGACGTCTACTCCATCGCGCCCTCGTCCTCCGGCGGCACGACCGTCGGCGAGGCGCTCAACATCCTGGGGAAGACGGACCTCTCGAAGGCGAGCGAGGTGCAGTACCTGCACCACTTCATCGAGGCCAGCCGTATCGCGTTCGCGGACCGCGGTCGCTGGGTCGGCGACCCCGCCTTCGAGGACGTGCCGACCAAGGACCTGCTGTCGCAGAAGTACGCCGACTCACGCGCGTGCCTGATCAAGGACGACGCGGTGCTCACCAGCCCGGTCGCGCCGGGAGACCCGCGCCACCCGGCGCCCTGCACGACCGGCGGTACGGCGGCCCCGACGACGTACGAGGGCGAGAACACCACGCACCTCACGGTCGCCGACAAGTGGGGCAACGTCGTCTCCTACACCCTCACCATCGAGCAGACCGGCGGCAGCGGCATCACCGTCCCGCACCGCGGCTTCCTGCTCAACAACGAGCTCACGGACTTCTCCTTCACGCCCGCCAACCCGGCCGTGCACGACCCGAACCTGCCGGGCCCGGGCAAGCGTCCGCGCTCCTCGATCTCTCCGACCATCGTCCTCGACAAGCAGGGCCGCCCCCTCGTCGCGCTCGGTTCGCCCGGCGGCGCGACCATCATCACGACCGTGTTGCAGACCCTCACCGAGTTCCTGGACCGGCACCTGCCGCTGGTCGACGCGATCGCCGCGCCGCGCGCCAGCCAGCGCAACGCGGCGAAGACGGAACTCGAACCCGCCCTCTACAACAGCTCCCTGCGCGCCCAGTTGGAGGCCATCGGACACTCCTTCACGCTGAATCCGGAGATCGGCGCGGCGACGGGCGTGCAGCGCCTGCCGGGCGGCAAGTGGCTGGCCGCCGCCGAGAAGGTGCGACGCGGCGGCGGCTCGGCGATGGTGGTGACCCCGGCGCCGTAACGGCAGCCGTGACGGCCGCCAGCCGGTTCACCCTCACCAGCGTGCGGTCCCGCCTTCCGGGGCGCGGGCCGCACCGCCGCCCGGATCCCCGTCGGCGGAAGCCCGCGCCGAGGCCCGCGGCCGCGGGTGGAACGCGAGTCGGTCGTCCTCCACGTCGACCTCGACCCGGCTGCCGCGTTCGATCCGGCCGTCCAGGAGCAGGCGGGAGAGCCGGTTGTCCAGCTCCCGCTGGATCGTGCGGCGCAGCGGGCGTGCGCCGTACTCCGGCTGGTAGCCGCGCTGCGCCAGCCACTGAATCGCCCGCTCGCTGAACACCACGTCGATGTCCTGGGCGCGCAGTTGGCGCCGCGTCTTGTCCAGCAGCAGGTCGGTGATCTGCCGCAGTTGGTCGGCCGTCAGCTGGCGGAAGACGACGATCTCGTCGATACGGTTGAGGAACTCCGGCCGAAAGTGCTCGCGCAGCGGACGCAGGATCTGCTCGCGCCGCGCCTGCTCGTCCGCCTCGGTGCCGCCCGCGCCGAACCCGATGCCCGCGCCGCGCCGGGTGATCGCCTCCGAGCCCAGGTTGCTCGTCATCACGATGACCGTGTTGGTGAAGTCCACGGTCCGGCCCTGGGAGTCGGTCAGCCGCCCGTCGTCGAGGACCTGCAGAAGGATGTTGAAGACGTCCGGGTGCGCCTTCTCCACCTCGTCGAGCAGCAGCAGCGAGTACGGGTGCCGCCGTACGACCTCGGTGAGCTGCCCGGCCTCCTCGTGGCCCACGTACCCGGGCGGGGCGCCCACCAGCCGGCTGACGGTGTGCCGCTCCTGGTACTCGCTCATGTCGAGCCGGACCATGCGCTCCTCGCTGCCGAACAGCGCCTCCGCGAGCGCGCGCGCCAGCTCCGTCTTGCCGACACCGGTCGGGCCGAGGAACAGGAAGCTGCCGATCGGCCGGTCGGGACTGGACAGCCCGGCCCGCGAGCGCAGCACCGCGTCGGCGACCACGGCGACCGCCTCGTCCTGCCCGACGACTCGCTGGTGCAGATGCTCCTCGAGGCCGAGCAGCCGTTCCTTCTCCTCCTCGGTGAGCCGGCTCACCGGGATGCCGGTCTGCCGGGACACCACCTCGGCGATGGCCTCCGTGGTGACCTCCAGGTGCTGCCCCTCGTCGGCCTCGGGCTCGCCGCTCGCCTCCTCGATCCGCTGCTTCAGCTCGACGATGCGGTCGCGCAGCCGCGTGGCCTGCTCGTACTGTTCGTCGGACACCGCCTGGTCCTTGTCCCGGGTCAGCCGCTCGACCTCCCGCTCCAGGGCCCTTACGTCCGTGCCTTTGGTCTTGGCGCGCAGCCGCACCCGGGCGCCCGCCTGGTCGATCAGGTCGATCGCCTTGTCCGGCAGGTGCCGGTCGGTGAGGTAGCGGTCGGACAGCTCCACGGCGGCCACCAGCGCCTCGTCGGTGTAGCGGACCTGGTGGTGGGCCTCGTAGCGGTCGCGCAGCCCGCGCAGGATCTCGATGGCGTCCTGGACGGACGGCTCGGGCACCAGGATCGGCTGGAACCGGCGCGCCAGCGCCGCGTCCTTCTCGATCCGGCGGTACTCCTCCAGCGTGGTGGCGCCCACCACGTGCAGTTCGCCGCGGGCCAGGGCGGGCTTGAGGATGTTGCCCGCGTCCATGGAGCCGCCCTCCGCGCCGCCGCCACCCGCGCCGACCACGGTGTGCAGCTCGTCGATGAAGACGATCAGCTCGTCCGAGTGCGCGCGGATCTCGCCGACGATGTTGTTCAGCCGCTCCTCGAAGTCGCCCCGGTAGCGGGTGCCGGCCACCACGCCGGTCAGGTCCAGGGAGACGACCCGACGGCTGAGCAGGACGTCGGGCACGTCGCCGTCGGCGATGCGCTGCGCGAGCCCCTCGACGATGGCGGTCTTGCCGACGCCCGCGTCACCGATGAGCACCGGGTTGTTCTTGCCGCGGCGGGAGAGCACCTCGATGGTCTGCTCGATCTCCTCCTCCCGCCCGATCACCGGGTCGATACGGCCCTGCCGCGCGAGGTCGGTGAGATCGCGACCGTACTTGTCCAGGGTCGGCGTCGACGTGGGGCGCGGCCGTTCGGGGCGCTGCGCCACGTGGTCCCCTGCCTCCGGGGGCAGGGGAGAGGGGGTGAAGCGGTGGGAGTGGAGGATGTGCCCGGCGGCCGAGTCGGGGTTCGCGGCGAGCGCGCTGAGCACGTGCTCGGGGCCGATGTAGCCGGTGCCGCTGGCCCGGGCCAGTTCGTGCGCGTCCAGCAGGGCGCGCTTGACGGCGGGCGTCAGGGAGAGCGAGGTGGGCGGCGACGCGTCACCCGAACTCTGCTGGACCGGGCCGGAGCGTGCGTCGATCTCCGAGGCCAGCGAGTCGGGGTCCGCCCCGGCGCGGCTGAGCAGACTCCGGGTCGGTTCGGTGGCGAGCGCGGCGCGCAGCAGATGCTGGGTGTCCAGGTCGCGACTGCCGTGCTCGGCGGCGTAGCGTGCGGCGCCGGCGACCAGTTGCCGGGCCGGCTCGCTCAGGAGCCGCCCCAGGTCGATCTGCCGGGGACCGGGACGCTGCCCACCGAAGATACGTGCGAAGAACTCTGCGAAGGGGTCCGGGCCGTAGCCCTGCGGACCCGTGAATCCGCTGGTCATGGCCTTCCGTTCCGCTGATGTACATACCGGTCCGTCGCGGGTGCCCGGGGTTGTCCGAGTTACACCTGCGGTGCGTGCGTTTGCACCCGTGGTGCGTGCGCGCACCTGCGCTGTGCGCGCTTTCGCCTGCGGTGCGTGCGTGTGCGCACGTGCGGTGCGTGCCCTGACGCTTAGAACACCATCGCACGATCGTTGTTCAGGGGCATGTTCAACGGGACGGACGCCTCGGGCGGCCGAGTGGCCGGCCCTCGAGTGCGGCGCCGGCGCGGCGGGGCGCGCACAGGGTGTGAATGTCCCCGCGGAGCGCACTGCGTCCGCTCTGAAAACCGCCTGTAGCCCGTCCGTAACACGACTGGTGTTTTCTACCGGACCGGAGTACTCCACTCGGGCGGGAGCTGAGCGATGGCGGTGGATCAACTCCCGGGAGGGGTGCGGGAGTTCGCGAGCTACCTGAACGGGCTGCTGGCGCGGCTCGACCAGGGCGGCGGCTGGTGCGGAGTCTTCTGGCAGCGCGACCCCGACGGCATGCGGGCCTGCCTGGAGGGCCGGGAGGTGCCGCCCTGGGACGTGGTGGAGGCGCTGCTGCAGGACCTCGCCGCCGCATACGGGCCCGCGCTCGCCGCGCCGGAGGCCGAGCGGGCGCGGGCGCTGCACGGTGCCTCACTCGCCGCGTACGACGACCGGCCGGGGGCGCGGGAGGCGCTCGGGGACCGGCTCGACGTGATGCTGCGCGAGAAGCGCTTCGCGGCGGAGCGCAGGGCGGAGCTCACGCGCAGGCTGGAGTCGGCCGCCACCCGGGAGGAGGCCGCGTCGCTCCGGCTCGACCTGGCCTGGGCCCGGGACGACCACGACCGCGCCACGGCCCGCTGTGCGGAGCTGCGTCGCCGGATGGAGGCCCTCGATCACCGCGCCCTGCCCGCACAGGGCGCGCGGTCTTCCGGGGCGGGCCCGGCGGGGGACGTGTTCCGCCTGGAAGCGGCGACGGAGGCCCGCGCCCCCGGGGAGACGGCCGGCAGGGGAACATCGGTGCCGTCGGGCGGCCACGCGGAGGGCCGGTCGGCGGAGGTGGCCCGGGCGCGCCGTGAGGAGTGGCCGCAGGGCCCGGACGCGCCCTCCGAACGGCCGCACGGTGGCCGCCCGGACGCGCCCTCCGAACGGCCGCACGGCGGCTCGGAGACCCCGGACACGGGACCGGCCGACGACGCTTCCGTCTGGCACCGTGCCCGGGCCGGAGACGCCCCCGGACCCGGATCCGAGGGGCCGGCCGGCCCGTCCCGGGAATCCGTGAGCCGCGAGTCCGGCCCCGCCCTCGCCGCCGTGGACGCCCCCGCCAAACAGCGTTCCAAGCGCCGCCCGCGCGGCAGTGCCCGTTTCGCCGGGGTGATGGACGTGCAGGAGCCGTCCACGGGTGCCGTTCCGCCCGTGGCCGCACCCGCGCCGGGGCGTCAGGGCCCCCGTGGCGCCCGGTTCGCCGGGGCCGCCGGGGCCGAGACACCCGAGGTCCCCCAGCCGCGTACCGAGCCACAGGACGAGGCCGGCCGGCAGCTCACCGCCGACACCGTCGCCGCGCTCGTCCGGCTGCGCGCCGAGGGCCGCAGCGGCGAGGCGCACGCGCTGCTCGTCGAGGCCGCCCACTGGCCCGCCGACCGCTACCCCCTGCTGGCCGCCGAACTGCACCGCGCGGGCCTCGGCGCCGACTGGGCCACCCTGCTGTGGGAGGCCGCCTCGCTGACCGCCGACCGCCTCGTCGCCGCCGCGGACGCCCTCACCTCGGCAGGCCGCGGCACGGACGGCGAGGAGATGCTGCGGCAGGGCGTCGCACGGCCCGCGAAGGAGATCGGCGAGGCCGTCCTCGGGCTCCACGCCGACGGCCGGCACCGCGAGGTCGGCGCCCTCCTCGACGCGTACGTACGCGTACGTACGCCTCAGGAGGCCGCCCGCAGTGTCGCCGCCGACCCGCAGCTGCTCGTACCGTTGCTCCTGGAGGCCGCCCGGGGTGTCTCCGCCGAGCGTCACTGGGACCTCGTCCACGCTCTGAGGGTCGCCGGATTCACCGCCTGACCGGCCCGGCTTCCGTGCGACCGCTCACCCGCAGGAGTGCGAAACGTGATCGACTCAGCGGGTTGACGACGATGGTCTTGGCAAGGCCTCCGCGGAGGCTTACGTTCGACCCTCTACAGCCCGGCTCTACGGGCGTAGAGGCTCTCTGACGTCCCTCGCGGACCCTCAGGCAAAGGAGCGGCACCATGGCCCACGTCGTACGCGCCGCACTGGTCCAGGCGACCTGGACCGGTGACACCGAATCCATGATCGCCAAGCATGTGGAGCACGCCCGTGAGGCGGCCCGGCAGGGCGCGAAGGTCATCGGCTTCCAGGAAGTGTTCAACGCCCCCTACTTCTGCCAGGTCCAGGAGCCCGAGCACTACCGCTGGGCCGAGCCGGTGCCCGACGGGCCGACGGTGCGCCGTATGCGGGACCTCGCCCGCGAGACCGGCATGGTGATCGTCGTCCCCGTCTTCGAGGTCGAACAGTCCGGCTTCTACTACAACACCGCCGCCGTGATCGACGCCGATGGCACCTACCTCGGCAAGTACCGCAAGCACCACATCCCCCAGGTCAAGGGCTTCTGGGAGAAGTACTACTTCAAACCCGGCAACCTCGGCTGGCCCGTCTTCGACACCGCGGTCGGCAAGGTCGGCGTGTACATCTGCTACGACCGCCACTTCCCGGAGGGCTGGCGGCAGCTCGGCCTGAACGGCGCCCAGCTCGTCTACAACCCCTCCGCCACCCACCGCGGCCTGTCCTCCTACCTCTGGCAGCTCGAACAGCCCGCGGCGGCCGTCGCCAACGAGTACTTCGTCGCCGCGATCAACCGCGTGGGCCGCGAGGAGTACGGCGACAACGACTTCTACGGAACGAGCTACTTCGTCGACCCCCGTGGGCAGTTTGTGGGCGAGGTCGCGAGCGACAAGGAGGAGGAGCTCGTCGTGCGGGACCTCGACTTCGACCTCATCGAAGAAGTGCGGCAGCAGTGGGCGTTCTACCGCGACCGCCGCCCCGACGCGTACGAAGGACTGGTGAAGCCGTGAGTGACCTCTACGACCGCCACAAGGCCGTCCTGCCCGACTGGCTGGCCCTCTACTACAAGGACCCCCTGGAGATCACCCATGGCGAGGGCCGGCACGTCTGGGACGCCGACGGGAAGAAGTACCTGGACTTCTTCGGCGGCATCCTGACCACGATGACCGCGCACGCGCTGCCCGAGGTGGCCAAGGCGGTCGGCGAGCAGGCCGGGCGGATCATCCACTCGTCCACGCTCTACCTCAACCGGCCGATGGTCGAACTCGCCGAGCGCATCGCCCAGCTGAGCGGCATCCCGGACGCCCGCGTCTTCTTCACCACGTCCGGCACCGAGGCCAACGACACCGCGCTGCTGCTCGCGACGACATACCGGCGCAGCAACCAGATCCTCGCGATGCGCAACAGCTACCACGGACGCTCGTTCAGTGCGATCGGCATCACCGGCAACCGCGGCTGGTCCCCGACCTCCCTGTCCCCGCTGCAGACGCTGTACGTCCACGGCGGGGTCCGCACCCGAGGCCCGTTCGCCCACCTGAGCGACTCCGACTTCATCGCGGCCTGCGTCGAGGACCTGAGGGACCTCCTCGGCCACACCCGCCCGCCCGCCGCGCTGATCGCCGAGCCGATCCAGGGCGTCGGCGGCTTCACCTCGCCGCCCGACGGGCTCTACGCGGCCTTCCGGGACGTGCTCCAGGAGCACGGCATCCTGTGGATCGCGGACGAGGTGCAGACCGGCTGGGGCCGCACCGGCGACAACTTCTGGGGCTGGCAGGCGCACGGCCGAAGCGGCCCGCCGGACATCCTCACCTTCGCCAAGGGCATCGGCAACGGCATGTCCATCGGCGGCGTCGTCGCCCGCGCCGAGATCATGAACTGCCTGGACGCCAACAGCATCTCGACCTTCGGCGGCACGCAGATCACGATGGCGGCCGGGCTCGCCAACCTGACGTACCTGCTGGAGCACGACCTCCAGGGCAACGCCCGGCGCGTCGGCGGACTGCTCATGGAGCGGCTGCGGGCGGTCGGCGCCCAGCTCCCGGGCGTACGGGAGGTGCGCGGGCGCGGGCTGATGATCGGCGTCGAGCTGGTGCGGCCCGGCACCGACGAGGCCGACCCGGACGCGGCGGCCGCCGTGCTCGAGGCGGCCCGCGACGGGGGACTGCTGATCGGCAAGGGGGGCGGGCACAACACCAGCGTGCTGCGCATCGCCCCGCCGCTCTCGCTCACCGTCGCGGAGGCCGAGGAGGGCGCCGCGATCCTCGAGCAGGCCCTCAGGAGCGTCCAGTGACGATCCACCCCCTCGACAGCGCCGTCCCGAGGTGTCTTCGGTAGGACCACAGCAAGGGAAGTACAGCCATGCCCACCGCCTTGGAACCCGCCCTGTCGGTACGCCAGGTCCTCACCCTGGACCGGGTGCTCGCCGGAGAGCCCGAGGTGGTGGCCGGCGCCGGGCACCTGGACCGGCCGGTGCGCTGGGTGCACGTCGCGGAGGCCCCCGACGTCGGGGTGATGCTCAGCGGTGGCGAGATGGTCCTCACCACCGGGGTGCTGCTCGCCGGCGACGTGGAGAAGCAGGCCGAGTACATCCGGTCCCTGCACCGCGCGGAGGCCGCGGCCGTCGTCCTCGGACTCGGCCGCGCCTTCCCGGCGCCCCCGGACGTGATGCGCCGGGCCGCCGAGCGCTGCGGGCTGCCCATGGTGGTCCTGCACCGGCCCTTCCCGTTCGCCGAACTGACCGAGGAGGTCCAGTCCCGCCTCGTGCGGCGCAAGTTCGCGGCGGTGAGCCTGTCGGAGTCCGTCCGCACGGCCCTGACCGGGCTCATCACCGCGGGGGCCCCGCTGCAGCGGCTGCTCGACGAGATCGCCGTGCACGCGGGCTGCCCCGTCGTCCTCACCAACCTCGCCCACCGCGTGCTCGCCACGGCGGGGGAGCGGCCCGCGGTCGACGACGTGCTGCGCGACTGGGAGCGCATCGCCCGGCAGGCGGGCGGCAGCGAGGGCGACGGCTGGGTCCGCGCCGAGCTGGGCGGGCGCGGGGAGCGCTGGGGCCGGATCGTGCTGTGCGGCTACCGCGGCGACAGCCCCATCGGGCGCCTGCTCGCCGAGCGCGCCGCCGAGGCCCTGGTCCTGCACCGGATGCTCCACGGCTCGGTGCACACCTGGGAGGAGCAGTCCGCGCAGAGCCTGCTGACCGACCTGGTCTCCGGGACCGTCCCGGCCGGCCGGCTGCTGCCCCGGGCGCGGGCGGCCGGGCTGCCCGTCAACCGCCGCACCTTCGTCCCCCTGGTCGTACGCGACGGCGATCCCGCCCAGCTCGATCGCGTCCTGCGGCTGCTGGGCCTGCCCGGGCTCGCCGCCGAGCTGGCCGACGGGGCCACCGCCGTACTGCTCAGCCTCGCCCGCGACCAGGACGCGGAAGCGCTGACCGCACACTTCGCCACCCGGCTGCGCACGGAGTCCCCGGCGGTGCGCGGGACGGCCATCGCCGCCGCCGACCCGCGCACCGCCTGGGAGGACGTGCCCGCCGGGCTGCGCGAGGCCCAGCACGTCGCGGACGCCGTGGCCGGCCACTCCGCCGCGCAGGACCTCCCGGCCGTCGTACGCCTCAGGGACGTCCATCTGCGCGGCCTGATCCGGCTGCTGCGCGACGATCCGCACGTGCAGGCCTTCGCCGAGCGGGAGCTGGACGGGCTGCTGTGCGGGCGCGACGCCGAGCAGGAGCTGGTGCCGGTGCTGCGCACCTACCTCGCCACCGGCCGCAACAAGTCCCGCACAGCCCAGCTCCACCACGTCAGCCGACCGGCCCTCTACCGCAGGCTGGAGGCCATACAAGCCCGCCTCGGCGTCGACCTCGACGACTTCGAACAAGCCGCCTCGGTACACATCGCGCTGCTCGCGCACGACGCCCAACAAGGGTGCTGTGTCAATCCGGGGGACACCGCCCGGACCCCCGGCCGGAAGAACAGTGCGGGCGGGGCTCCGGAGCGCTGCGAGCCGAGCTTCGGTCAGCGTAAGCAGGAGTGAAACGTTGTGGAAAACCACTGGGAACAGGTGTGGACGCGCCGGTATGACACCGTGCAACGCCGGACGCCCGCAGACGTGACACGGTGCAACTCAAACACGGCCCGCCGGCTTTCTACGCTCTCGGCACACCGAGCGACCGGAGGTCCCGATGAGCAGAGTGATCCGTGCCGCCGTCTTCCAGACCGCCTGGACGGGCGACAAGGAATCGATGATCCAGGTCCACGAGCAGGCGGCCCGCGACTCGGCCGCGCAAGGTGCCCAGGTCCTGTGCTTCCAGGAGCTGTTCTACGGGCCGTACTTCTGCCAGGTCCAGGACCCCGCGTTCTACGAGTACGCCGAGCGGATCCCGGACGGCCCGATCGTCAAGCGCTTCCAGGCCCTCGCCGAGGAGCTGGGCATCGTCCTCGTCCTGCCCATGTACGAGGAGGAACAGCCCGGAGTCCTGTACAACACCGCCGCGGTGATCGACGCGGACGGCTCGTACCTCGGCAAGTACCGCAAGCACCACATCCCGCAGGTCAAGGGCTTTTGGGAGAAGTTCTACTTCCGTCCCGGGAACGTCGGCTGGCCGGTCTTCGAGACCGCCGTCGGCAGGATCGGCGTCTACATCTGCTACGACCGCCATTTCCCGGAGGGCTGGCGGGCCCTCGGCCTCGCGGGCGCAGAGATCGTCTTCAACCCGTCGGCCACCTCGCGCGGTCTGTCCGCCTACCTGTGGCAACTGGAGCAGCCGGCGGCGGCCGTCGCCAACGAGTACTTCGTCGGCGCGATCAACCGGGTCGGTACCGAGGAGCTCGGCGACAACGACTTCTACGGGACCTCGTACTTCGTGGACCCGGAGGCGCAGTTCGTCGGCGAGGTGGCCGGCGACAAGGAGACCGAACTGGTCGTCCGCGACCTGGACCTGGCCAAGCTGCGCGAGGTGCGCGACCGCTGGCAGTTCTACCGGGACCGCCGTCCAGAGGCGTACGGCCCGCTGACGGCTCCGTAAGGCACGGGAAGTACCCGCGCCCCTCAAGGGGCGCGGGGCTGTGCTCGACATGCGGCTACCGCCGCGACGGGGGTCCCCCCTGTTCGAGCGCAGCCGGGAACTTGGGGGAGCGACCAGCCACACACATCCCGCACCGTCCGATCGCACCCAGCGGGGCACTTACGGAGAAGAGGGAGCATGAGCAGCCGTACCGTCATCCGCGGTGGCCTCGTCATCACCGCGTCCGACGAGATCCACGCCGACGTCCTGATCGAGGACGGCCGCATCGCCGCCCTCGCCGCGTCCGGCACCCCGGCCGCCGAGGCCTTCACGGCCGAGCGCAGCGAGATGGGGGCGCCCCCGCCCGAAGGGTGGGGGAGGACCATCGACGCCACCGGCAAGTACGTGATCCCGGGCGGTGTCGACGCCCACACCCACATGGAGCTGCCGTTCGGCGGCACCTTCGCCTCCGACACCTTCGAGACCGGCACCCGGGCCGCCGCCTGGGGCGGAACGACCACGATCATCGACTTCGCGGTGCAGAGCGTGGGCCACTCGCTGCGCGAGGGCCTGGACGCCTGGCACGCCAAGGCCGAGGGCAACTGCGCCGTCGACTACGGCTTCCACATGATCGTCTCCGATGTGAACCAGGAGACGCTCAAGGAGATGGATCTCCTGGTCGAGGAAGGCGTGACCTCGTTCAAGCAGTTCATGGCCTATCCAGGAGTGTTCTACTCGGACGACGGCCAGATCCTGCGCGCCATGCAGCGCTCCGCCGAGAACGGCGGGCTGATCATGATGCACGCCGAGAACGGCATCGCGATCGACGTGCTGGTGGAGCAGGCGCTGGCCCGCGGCGAGACGGATCCGAGGTATCACGGCGAGGTCCGCAAGGCCCTGCTGGAGGCGGAGGCCACCCACCGCGCCATCAAGCTCGCCCAGGTCGCCGGGGCCCCGCTGTACGTGGTGCACGTCTCGGCGCAGGAGGCGGTCGCCGAGCTGGCCCGCGCCCGTGACGAGGGGCTGAACGTCTTCGGCGAGACCTGCCCGCAGTACCTGTTCCTGTCCACCGACAACCTCGCCGAGCCCGACTTCGAGGGTGCGAAGTACGTGTGCTCGACCCCGCTGCGGCCCAAGGAGCACCAGGCGGCCCTGTGGAAGGGCCTGCGCACCAACGACCTCCAGGTGGTCTCCACCGACCACTGCCCCTTCTGCTTCGTGGGTCAGAAGGAGCTGGGCCGGGGCGACTTCTCGAAGATCCCCAACGGCCTCCCGGGCGTCGAGAACCGTATGGACCTGCTGCACCAGGCCGTCGTCGACGGGCACATCTCACGCCGCCGCTGGATCGAGATCGCCTGCGCCACCCCCGCCCGGATGTTCGGGCTCTACCCGAAGAAGGGCACCATCGCCCCCGGCGCCGACGCCGACGTCGTCATCTACGACCCGCACGCCGAGCAGGTCATGTCCGCCGAGACCCACCACATGAGCGTCGACTACTCGGCGTACGAGGGCAAGCGCACCACCGGCCGGGTCGAGACCGTCCTCTCGCGCGGCGAACCCGTCATCACCGAACGGGAGTTCACCGGACGCGCGGGACACGGCGTCTACACCCCCCGCTCCACCTGTCAGTACCTCAACTAGGAGTGGTGCCCATGGACTTCGGACTCGTCCTGCAGACCGACCCGCCGGCCTCGCGGGTCGTCAGCCTGATGAAGAGAGCCGAGCGCAACGGCTTCCGCTACGGCTGGACCTTCGACTCCGCCGTGCTGTGGCAGGAACCGTTCGTCATCTACAGCCAGATCCTGGCCAACACCCAGAAGCTGACGGTCGGCCCCATGGTGACGAACCCGGGCACCCGCACGTGGGAGGTCACGGCCTCCACGTTCGCCACCCTCAACGACATGTTCGGCAACCGCACGATCTGCGGCATCGGCCGCGGCGACTCCGCGATGCGCGTCGCCGGCCGAAAGCCCAACACCCTGGCCCGCATCAGCGAGGCCATGAAGGTCATCCGGGCGCTGGGCAGCGGCCAGGAGGCCGACCTCGGCGGCGGCGCGGTCGTCAAGTTCCCCTGGATCAAACCGGGCGCCAGGCTTCCGGTGTGGATGGCGGCGTACGGCCCCAAGGCGCTCAAGATGACCGGAGAGGAGGCCGACGGGTTCATTCTCCAGCTCGCCGACCTGTATCTGACCGAGTACATGGTCAAGGCGGTGAAGGACGCGGCCGCGGCCGCCGGGCGCGACCCGTCCGAGGTGAAGATCTGCGTCGCCGCCCCGGCCTACGTCACCGAGGACGACTCGCCCCAGGCGCTGGCGCACGCCCGTGAGCAGTGCCGCTGGTTCGGCGGCATGGTCGGCAACCACGTCGCCGACCTCGTCGCCAAGTACGGCGAGCACTCCTCCGCCGTCCCCGAGGAGCTCACCGACTACATCAAGGCCCGCCAGAGCTACGACTACGCCCACCACGGGCGCAGCGGAAACCCGGACACCCAGTTCGTACCCGACGAGATCGTCGACCGGTTCTGCCTCATCGGCCCGGTCGAGAAGCAGATCGAGAAGCTGAAGGCACTGCGCGAGCTGGGCGTCGACCAGTTCGCCGTCTACGACATGCACGACGCACAGGAAGCCGTCATCGACGCGTACGGGAGCCAGGTCATCCCGGCCGTCAACGGCTGATTCCCACCGGGTCCCCGGACCCTTCCTCTCCCCGCTCGTCCCCTTCCCGCTCTCCCGGGAAGGGGGCCCAGGACGCCTCCGGTCGATCCGTCCACCGGGCGCACCCCCCATCGGCGCCGCACCCGCACGGCCTCTCCCGTCCCACCTCCTGATTGGCCTGCCCCATGACCGACACCGCTCCCACGGCCATACCGCCGTCCGCCCAAGTCACCCTCCCCGACGGGCGCGTGGAGATCGCCCCGGGCTCCCCGCAGCCGAGCGGTGCGTACGCCAACGAGGACCTGCTGCCGGTCCCCGTCGCCAAGCGCACCTGGACCACGTACAACTTCTCCGCGCTGTGGGTCGGCATGGCCCACAACACGGCGTCCTGGACCCTGGCCTCCGGCCTGATCGCGGTCGGCATGGACTGGAAGCAGGCGGTGTTCACCATCGCCCTGGCCAATGTGATCGTGCTGGTCCCGATGCTGCTCACCGGGCACGCGGGACCCAAGTACGGCATCCCCTTCCCGGTCTTCGCCCGGGCCTCCTTCGGCGTGCGCGGCGCCAACCTCCCCGCGGTCGTACGGGCGTTGGTGGCGTGCGGCTGGTTCGGCATCCAGACCTGGATCGGCGGCGAGGCGATCTACTTCCTCGCCGGGAAGCTCATCGGCGACAGTTGGTCCGACGCCTCCCACGTCGGCGGCTACGCGTGGACCATGTGGCTGTCGTTCGCGATCTTCTGGGTGCTCCAGGTCGCCATCATCTACCGGGGCATGGAGACCATCCGCCGCTTCGAGAACTGGGCGGCGCCCTTCGTGATCGTCGGCGCCCTGGTGATGCTGTGGTGGATGAGCGGCAAGGCGGGCGGCTTCGGCCCACTGTTCGACCAGCCCTCCAAGCTGGGCTGGGGAGCGGACTTCTGGAAGCTGTTCGCGCCCTCCCTCATGGGCATGATCGGCTTCTGGTCCACGCTGTCGCTGAACATCCCGGACTTCACCCGGTACGGCCGCAGCCAGAAGGCCCAGACGTGGGGCCAGGCGCTCGGCCTGCCGACCACCATGACGCTGTTCGCGTTCCTGTCCGTGCTGGTGACCTCGGGTTCGCAGGCTGTGTACGGCAAGCCGGTCTGGGACCCGGTGCAGCTGGCGGCGAAGACGGACAACGTGGTCGGGCTGCTCTACGCCCTGGTGACCGTGCTGGTGGCGACCCTGTCGGTGAACATCGCGGCCAACCTGGTCTCCCCGGCGTTCGACTTCTCCAACGTCGCGCCGAGGAAGGTGAGTTTCCGCACCGGCGCCCTGATCACCTCGGTCCTCGCGGTGCTGATCTTCCCGTGGAAGCTCTACTCCGACCCGCAGGGCTACATCTTCACCTGGCTCGGCCTGGTCGGCGGCCTGCTCGGCACGGTGGCCGGCATCCTCATCGCCGACTACTGGATCCTGCGCCGCACCCGTCTCGACCTCACCGACCTGTACCGCTCCGGTGGCCGCTACTGGTACGGGGGCGGCTGGAACTGGCGGGCCGTGCTGGCCTTCGTCGTCGGCGGGGTGCTGGCGATCGGCGGCGCGGACTTCCATCCGCTGATCGACGGCCGCCCCGTCCCGGCCCTGAAGCCGCTCGCCGACTACGGCTGGGCGGTCGGCCTCGGCACGTCGATGGTGCTGTACCTGCTGCTGATGCTCGCGCGAGGCCGGGACGACGCCACGTCCTGACCTCCGCCGGGGCCCGGAGGACGGTCGGCAGAGGGCGGTCAGCCCTTCTGCCGGCCGTCCTCCAGCGCGGCCACCGCCTCCCTGGCGGCCTTGATGGCACCCTTGTTGATCTCGTCCGTACCGGGTGCCTTCTTCGTCGCGAAGTCGCTGCCGTTGTAGTCGACGGAGACCAGCGCGTTGGACACACGTACCAGCACCAGGCCCTCACGGGTCTGCTGCTTGTCCTCGGTGGTGAGGTTCACGACCGAGTAGGCGGCGTCTCCGAGACCGGGGACCGCGCCGCCGCCGCTCTTGTCCGTGGTCCGCTCGGTGTACGACTTCTGCGCCTGCGCCTGCGAGTCCATGATCTCGAAGGTGACGTCGAGCCAGCGGTAGTCGTAGCCCTTGAGCGCGTTCCAGGAGCACGTGCGGCGGACCGACCGGTCCGTGGAGGGGATCTCCTTGCCGGCCGTCTTGGCGCCCGGGACCAGGGACGTGATCGTCTTCCCGGCCAGAGCCGCGCACGGTGCGGGTGCGGTGGTGTACGTCTTCGCCGCGGCCGACGGGCCGGGAGCGGAGGCGGTCCCCGCGTCCTGGGGGCTCTGGGCGTCCTGGCTCCGCTGGGCCGACTTGTGCTCGGTGGCCGAGGAGGCGGCCGGACCGGAGGTCAGCGCCCAGCCCGCACAGGCGAGCACGAGGACCGGGCTCAGCCGCGCGGTGAGGGCGAGCGGCAGGGGAAGATCACGCACGGGCGCACTTCTCGTGGGGGACGGACGGTGCGGAGGGTGGTCCACACTGCGGACGGGACGACAGTTTCACATGACTGCCTGTGAGGCGGAAGGGGCCAACTCGCTCTGTACCCACGCGATGACGCAGGCCGACCGCCCACAGGACTGTGTGTCCCCTTATGCCCGAACCGAACCCGTGCCGGACCCGTGCCCGTGCGGGGGGCCGGGGCGGAGTCGGCCCGGCTTCCGACGGACGTCCTCTCGAGACGGGACCCCGGGGCGGCTCGGGCTGCCACCGTCCCCGCTTCCGAACGGCCGCCCAGCCGCCCGGGGCGCGCTCACCGCATCAGCGATATCGCGTACGCGAGGAAGAACCCGGCCACCAGCACCACCAGCGCGATGATGGCGATCAGCGGTCCCTTCGCCCAGCCCCGCGTCCGGTCGTAGTCGTCCCGGTGAGTGGCCTCCGAAGTGCTGCTCTCGCCCGGCGGAGTCTCTCCCGGAGGCACCCCGCCCGGCTCCACCCCCGGGGTCTGCGACGGCTCGGGGTCGGAAGAACCGTACTGACGGTTCCACGTCCCCCCTGTTCCGGTGTCCCGGTTCATCTGGTTCATGGCCGCCGAGTACCCGCCCGACCGGGCGTCACGCGGGACCAAGGGGACGAACGGGGCGCCCGCTGCCCTGCGCGGGCCGAGCCGGCCGGTGCCAGGGGGCTGGACGTGAGGTCAGTGGGCTGGGCGTGAGGGCGACAGCGGGCGGGAGGCGCCCATGCGCACCTGCCGGACCCCGTCGGAGAAGTGCACCATTGGCTCGGCTTCGGGCGGGGGAAGTCCCGCGGCCCGGGTCACGGTCTCCTCGAAGCGCTCGAGGGTCGCGGCGCGCAGGGGCCAGGGCTCGTGCTCGACGGGCGTTGCCCAGAGCATCCCCAGCCGTCGTGTGTACGCGCGCCACCGTGAGGTCAGCCAGATGTCCCGCTGCGTCGGCGTCAGCGGTCGGCCGGGCCGGACGACCACCTCGTACGAGGGTGAGCCGCCCCAGCGTGCACCCGCGTAGCGCACCACGTCTCCGTCGCGGGACAGACTCAGCCGGCCCGGGTTGTACGGTGCGCCCACGGCGCGGGCCGCCAGCATGAGGGGGTTGCCCACCTCGATGGACAGGAACCACAGCCCGTCGCGCCCGTCGGGGCCCCGGACGTAGGTGCGCAGGTTGGTCTCCGGAAACGTGGGGAGGCCGGGCGTCGCGCCGGGCAGGACCGCAGGCCGTACGTCGGCCATCAGGAACGGCGTGAAGCTGACCCAGGCCGCGCCCTCGTACTCGTCCACGGCCAGGCCCTCCGGCAGCAGGCGCTGCACCTCGTCGGGGCGGAAGGGCCAGTGCACGAAGGTCTGCGTCAGCCATCCTCCCTCCAAGGCCGGCAGGTGGACGCGCTGCTCCGCCGCGAGGGACACCATGCCGACCGAGTCCCCGGCGGTCAGACCGGGAAACGCGGTGGGAGCGCTGCGACAGGGGGGCAGGGATCACCGCGTCACCCCCGGCCCGCCGAGGAGACAACGGATGACCGCGGCTGTTTCAATCGACCGGCGCGTCCGGGCAGCGAGCTGAGAGGCCATATGTTCACCACACGCCCCACCCCTCCAGGGCACCTTCGGCATGGAGAGGCCCCGTGGGCGGGGCGCTGGCCTGGGCCTTTGACACCCGTTGAGTCTGTGACCTGCGGAAACGTGTCTGTCAGTGTCTTTCGGAGGGTACCGGCTCATGCCGCTCGAACTCCCCAGGACCTCCCCGAACGACGAGAAACTCCCCAGCTGCTCCCCAGGGAGAGCGGCTGGGAAGGGTCCAGCGGAATGCCGCTCGCCTGCGGCTTTGGGGTGCGGGGGAGTGGACCCAGGCGGAGCCCGTGGGGCCGCGGCAGACCCCGACGGCCACGACGGACTTGCCGGTAGGCAAGTGAGGGAGCCGCCGGCAGCTTGGTCGCGTCCCTGCGTGTCCTGGTCGATGCGCCATCCTGCCGGCGGCGGCACCCGCGACCAACCACGTGACAATGCACCGTGGATCCCGTCCGTGGGCCGGGCGAGCAATGTGCCGCCAGGACGGGCGCCTGAACGGCATGGCTCTTCGGGCCGGGGCGCCCCGGTGGAGCGACGTTTGCGTGGATGAACACCGGGTCAGGGGAGCCGGCCCCAGTCTTGACCGTGTGTTGACCGATCAGGTGCGGTCTCGGCGCGGGTATGGGCTCCGGCGGCTCTGGCCCCGCTTGTCGCCGTCCCGTCGGGTCCGTCCTCGAGCCCCACGGCAAACGTGGTCACGACGGCGGCGTGGTCCGACGGCCAGTCGTTGCCTGCGACATCGGGCCGGGGGTGTGGGGTGCCGGTGACGACCGTTCGGGAGTCGAGCACGGTCAGGCCGCGGTGGAGGATGTAGTCGATGCGGTCCTGAGGTTCGGGGCGTCCGCTGCCGTCCTCGTGCACGGGGTGGATCGGGGACCAGGTGTGGCCGGGGTCGGCGGCCGGGTCCGGGTGGGCCTCGCGGTAGGAGTCGCGCAGGCCCGCCTCCTCGGCCGCCTTGGTCACCGGCCATTCCACGTCCGGCCAGTCCAGGTGGGAGGGGCAGTTGAAGTCGCCCACCAGGACGACGGGCACGGTGTCGTCTCCAGCCTCGGTGATCCTGCGCAGGGCGTCCCGCATCTGCGCGAGCCGCACGTCCTCGTGGGCGATCAGCTCGGCGGCGGGGAGCCCGTCGAAGGTGGCCTCGTAGGGCCCGTACGGGGTGTAGTCGAGATGGGCCGTCCAGATGTCGATCTCCCGGTTCCCGAGCGCGATCCGGACGCCGACGGTTCCGTAGAAGCCGACGTCGGGGTCGCCGAGGCCGGCGGTGATGGGGTGGCGGCTGATGATGCCGAGGTTCTCGCCGGCGGCGTGGTGGTGCCAGCTGAGGGCCTCGGCGAGTTCCCGGGCCGCGGTGCCGCCGGTCTCCTGCAGGCCGACCACGTCCGCACCCGTCTCCAGGATCGCCTTGACCTGTTTGGCCCGGTGGTCGTCGACCTTCGTACCGCCGTGCCACAGGTTCCAGCTCATGACGCGGAGGCGGTACGGGAGCAGGGCGGCGAGCTGCTGCGGGGTCATCCCCAGCAGGCTCGCGCGTACCGCTCGGCCGGGTGCCGCGTCGATCGGGGCGAGTGAGGGCACCGCGAGTACCGAGCAGCCGGCCGCCTCCGCCGAGCGGACGCCGGTCTCGGTGTCCTCGACCGCCACGCAGGCCGTGGGGTCGACGCCGAGAGCGCGGCAGGCGGTGAGGTAGGGGTCGGGAGCGGGCTTGGTGTGCTCGGTGTCGTCGGCCGTGACCGAGACCGCGAAGCGGTGGGCGCCGAGGGCTTCCAGCACGGTGTCGGCGACGGCTCTGGGGGAGGCGGTGACCAGGGCGGCGGGGATGCCGTCGCGGGCCAGGGCGTCGAGGAGGCCGAGCGCGCCGGGGCGTGGCTCGATGCCGGTGCGGACCCGGCCGGCGAACTCGCGGTGCAGTTCGGCGGCGAGGTCCGCAGCCGGTCGGCCCGTGCCGGCGCCGAGCCAGGCGGCGGTGTGTTCGACCGGACGCCCGAGCACCTCCGGTTGGTCCGCCTGGGTGAGGGATCTCCCGGCGACGTGCTCCACCGCCTCCCACCACAGCCGCTCGGTGTCGACGAGCGTGCCGTCCATGTCGAACAGGACGGCCTGGAGCGGGAGCCGGGGGTGGGGGGTCACGCTTCTCTCTTTCATGAGTGGGCGGTGCGTTCCGCCACCAGCGCCGGCCGCTCGGGGAGTGACACGGTGACGGCGGTTCCTGCGCCGAGGCGGCCGGCCTCGTGTGCGGACAGGTCGGCCTTCGCCTCGGTGCCGTCCGCGAGCCGGACGGTGAGGCGGACGACGGCGCCAAGGAACGCGGTGGCGACGACCCGTGCGTTGCCCGTCTCGTCCGCCGCCACGTGCACCGCCTCGGGCCGCACCAGTACGTCCACGTCCGTTGCATCCGGCGTCCTGCCGTCGACCGGCAGCCGCTGCCCGAGCACCTCTACGTCACCGCCCTTGAGGACGCCGGGGATCCGGCTCATCGTGCCGACGAACTCGGCGACGAAGGCGGTCGCGGGCCGCCCGTACAACTCCGCCGGCTCGGCGCACTGTTCGAGCCGCCCGGCCCGCATCACGGCGACCCGGTCGGCGATCGACAGGGCCTCTTCCTGGTCGTGCGTCACGAACAGGGTGGTGATGCCGAGCTCCTGCTGCAGGCGGCGGATCTCCTCGCGCAGGGTCAGCCGGACCTTGGCGTCGAGCGCGGACAGCGGTTCGTCGAGGAGGAGGACGCGCGGTCGCAGGGCGAGAGCGCGGGCGAGGGCGATGCGCTGCTGCTGTCCGCCGGAGAGCTGGTGTGGGAACCGCTCGCCCTTGTCGGCGAGCCCGACCAGTTCCAGCAGCTCGGCGGCGCGGGCCCGCCGTTCGGTCGCACGCACCTTGCGCATCCGCAGCCCGAAGGCGACGTTGTCGAGGGTGTTCAGGTGCGGGAAGAGGCTGTAGGACTGGAAGACCATCCCGGCGTCGCGGCGGTGGGCCGGGACGTGGGTGACGTCCACGCCGTCCACCAGCACCGCGCCGGCGTCGGGGTGTTCGAACCCGGCGAGCATGCGCAACGCGGTGGTCTTGCCGCAGCCGGACGGGCCGAGCAGGGCGAGGAACTCCCCGGGCCGCACGGTCAGATCGAGCCCGTCCAGGGCGACGGTCGCACCGAACTCACGGCGCAGGCCCCGGAATTCGACAGTGGCGGCCTTTTCGGCGACGCCTGCCTTCTCAAGTGTGGTGGCGGTCATGGTTCATCCCCGGGAGGCGGTGGTTCGGGAGCGCCCGCCGACACCGGCGAGCGCCAGGAGCAGGACCCACGTGACGAGCAGGCTGAGTACGGACACGGCGACGGAGAGCTGGGCGTTGGAGCCGCTGACGGTCACGATCCACACGGCGAACGGCTGGAAGCCGAGCAACTGGGCGACCGTGAACTCGCCGAGCACCAACGCCAGAGTCAGGAAGGAGGCGTTGAGCAGCGCGCCGCGCAGGTTCGGCAGCACCGCGCGGACCAGCGCCTGTGGCCAGCCGGCCCCGCAGCTGCGGGCGGCCTCGACGAGGGTGCGGACGTCGATGGCGCGCAGCCCGGCGTCCAGTGCCCGGTAGACGAACGGCAGCGCCATGACGACGTACGCCAGGACCAGCACGACGGGAAAGCTCGGATTCTGGATCGCCACGAAGGTCTGGAACAGCGGGGTGCGGGAGAGGTGATCGGGCCCCCACTTCAGGACCGTGACGATCCCCGCGACGAACGCGATCGGGGGCACCACCAGTGGAAGCGAACACACCACCTCGACGACCGGCCGCAGCCGCGCGGCGCCGAGCCGCAGCGCGACCGTCGCGGGCACCATCAGCAGCAGCACGACGGCGATGGTGGCGGCGGCCAGCTCCAATGAGAGCAGCAGGCTGGAACCGAAACCGGCAGTGGAGAAGATCTGGGCGTAGGCGTCGAAGGTCACGCCCTGCCCGGGCACGTCGACCGTGAAGACCACGGACGCGGCCAGCGGCACCAGGAAGTACAGCGCGGCGAGGCCGAGCACGGCCCACCGCCAGGGGCTCAGGCGTCGAGCCATCGCGCGCTCCGTCGTTGCAGGGGCAGGTACACGGCCATCACCAGGCCCGCGACGAGGACCATGTCGAGGCTGAGGGCGAGCGCCACGTTCTCCTGGCCGACCAGCACGTTGCCGGAGAGGGCGTCCGCGATCTGCAGGGTGACCAGCGGCACGGAGCTGCCCACCATGGCCGCGGCGGTGGCGTACGCGGCGAACGCGCTGCCGAACAACAGGACGAACCCGCCGAGCAGGGTGGGCGCGAGGACCGGCAGGGCGACGTGGAGCCAGTACTGCACGGTGGTGGCGCCGTTGTTCTGCGCGGCCTCACGCCACTGCGTGCGCAGCCCCTCCAGCGCCGGGGTGATGGTGAGGACCATGAGCGGGATCAGGAAGTACAGGTAGACGATCACGAGGCCCCAGAAGCTGTAGAGGTCCCAGCCCCTTTTCTCCAGGCCCAAGTGCCGGGTCAGCACGCCGGCGTTGCCGAGCGTGGCCACGAACGCGAACGCCAGCGGGACACCGCCGAAGTTGGCGAGGACCCCGGATGCGGTGAGCACGGCTTCGCGCAGCGCCCGGAACCGGGAGGTCACCACCACCTGCGCGAGCGGCAGCCCGAGCAGCGCGCCGAGGGCGGCCGAGACGGCGGACAGCTTGATGCTGCCGAACAGGGCCGTGAGATACGCGCCGTGCAGCGAGGTGGTCAGGTTCCCGGCGCCGTACGAACCGGCGCCCGTCACCTGGTCCTTGACGCTGAAAGCGCCGTCCAGCATGGCCACGGCCGGCAGCCCGAAGGCGATCGCGGTGAAGGCGAGCAACGGGACCACCGCGAGCCAGCCGGGGGCGTGGCGCCGCCGCTTCACCGAAGCGACGGGCGGCGCCACGTCCGCCTTCATCACGGTGGCGGTCATCCGGAGACGGCCTTCCCCCAGCCCTGCGCGATGACCGTCTTGGCCTTGTTCTGCTGGGCCTCGGTCGGGAAGGAGGGCGTGCCGGAGACCTGCGGCAGCTTGGCCGCGGCCGTCTTGTCGAGGGTGCCGGCCTTCTCCATGGCGGCCATCAGGGCCGGGCGGGCGTAGCCCTTGAGCCACAGATTCTGGCCCTCGGCGCTGTAGAGGTACTCCTCCCACAGGCGTGCGGCCGCCGGATGCGGGGCGTCCTTGTTGATGGCCTGCGAGTAGTACTGGGCGTACTGGCCGTCGGAGGGGATGGCGACCTTCCAGTCCAGGCCCTTGGACTTGAACTCGTCGGCGTACCCGGCGTTCAGGTAGTCCCAGTCTATGCTGATCGGCGTCTCGCCCTTCTCGACGGTGGCCGGCGTCGATTCCACGGGCGTGTAGTTGCCGTTCTTCTTCAGCTTGGCGAAGAAGTCGAGTCCGGGCTGGATGTCGTCGAAGGAGCCGCGGTTCGCGAGGGCCGCCGCGTAGACACCACCGAAGGCCGAACCGGACTTGGTGGGATTGCCGTTGAGCGCGACCTGGCCCTTGTACTGCGACTTCAGCAGGTCGGCGAAGGTGGTGGGGCAGGTCTTGACCCGCTTGGCGTCGCAGCCGATGGAGATGTAGCCGCCGTAGTCGTTGTACCAGCGGGCCTGCGGGTCCTTCTGCCCGGCGGGGATGTCCGCGAACGAGGTCACTTTGTAGGGAGCGAGCAGTCCCTGCTGGGCGGCGCTGAGCGTGAAGGAGTTGCCGAGGTCGAGGACGTCGGGGGCGCGGTCCTGGCCCTTGCGGGAGGTGACGGCGTTGATCTCGTCCTGGCTGGAGCCGTCCGGGTTCTCGACCTCGACCTTGATGCCGTACTTCTTCTGGAATCCGTCGATGAGGGCGCCGTAGTTGGCCCAGTCGCGGGGCAGCGCGATGGCGTGCAGTGTGCCCTCCTTCTTCGCCGCGGCGACCAGCTTGTCCATGCCGCCGAAGTCCGCGGCGGAGGTGGTGGTCGCGGCGCTCTTGCCGTCGGCGGTGGTTGACGCGTTGTCGGGAGCGGCGCCACAGGCGCTCAGGGCGAGCGCGGCGACGACGGCGAGCGAGCCGCTGAGCACGGCTGTTCTCGGCAGGGACACGGACACGGCTGCTCCAAGGGACGCACGAGGGTTGCGGAAGAGACGCATAATGCACATGACTTGTCTGAACAAGTTGAGCCTTCAGTAGGCCCACCTCGGGTGTCCTTGCGGTTAACTCCACCAAAATGTTGTCCCTACATCTCCTGTGTAGTCCTGCATCGAGCGGAGGGCCGACGGATCTCGATTAGGCTGGTCACGCTGTGCACAGCGACCGACTCAGAGGGGGAGCATGGCGGCACGACACGAGGAGATCGCCGACGAACTGCGGCGGGCGATCGACCGCGACGAGTACACGGTCGGCAGCCGGCTGCCCTCGGAGGCGGAGCTCGCCGCGCACTACGCCGTCTCGCGCGGCACGGTCCGCCAGGCCGTCGCCGCCCTGACCGCCGAGGGGCTCATCGGTTCCCGGCAGGGGGCCCGGCGCGTGGTGTTGGCCAGCCGCCGCAGCCAGAGCTTCGCCGAGTTGCGCAGCTTCGCCCAGTGGGCGCGGGCGATAGGCCGGGAGGCGACGGGACGTGTGGCCGCGCAGGAATACCGCCCGGCGACCGCGGAGGACGCGGTGCGCCTCCAACTGTGCGCAGGAACACCGGTGTTGCACGTGCTGCGGGTGCGCGGACTGGACGGCGAACCAGTGCTGCTGGAGCGGACGGTCTACGCCGACTGGATCTCCCCGGCCGTCGAGTCCATCGAGCCCGACTGCTCGTCCGTCACCCAGCGCCTCTACGACGACACGGGTCTGGTCTTCGCCTACGGCGAGCACGTGATCGACGCGGTCGCGGCCGGCTCCCAGGACGCCGAACTGCTCGGCGTCCGCCGCACCAGCCCCCTGCTGCGCGTCCGCCGGGTCACCACCACACGCGAGGGACGTCCGGTGGAGTGGTCGGACGACCGCTACCGCTCGGACGCCGTGCGCTTCAGCGTCCACAACTCCGTCGACAGCAACGCGCTGGCCCGCAAGACAGCCAACTGACAACCCTGTTCAGCAGGGCCCGCCCGTACCGTGCCGCCAGAGATCCCGCAGGGCCATGGCTTCTTCGCCGGTGCTTTCTTGGCGGATTCGGCGGGCTGATCAGCGTCTCCGACGCCACCCCTCGGGCCCGGCCACCGCGCCGACTTCATGCCGGAGGCGGGGAATAAGGGGCGCGAGGCGATCGATAGCCTGCTGGGGGAGCGGATGGAGGAGGGCTCGAGCCCAGACTCCCCAGATTCTCCCCAGGACCGATTCTGAGCGCCGACTGGTGTGGTCGAGGCGCGGAAACAACGAGGTGAGAGGCCGTATGTTCACCACCCGCCCCACCCTCCAGGGCACCTTCGGCATGGTGTCCTCCACCCACTGGCTGGCCTCCCAGTCGGCGATGGCCGTGCTGGAGGACGGCGGCAACGCGTTCGACGCGGCCGTGGCGGGCGCGTTCGTGCTGCACGTCGTGGAACCGCACCTCAACGGCCCCGCCGGCGAGGTCCCGATCCTGCTCGCCCCGGCGGGCGGCGAGGTGCGGGTGCTGTGCGGGCAGGGCGTCGCGCCCGCGGGGGCCACCATCGCCCACTACAGGGCACTCGGTCTGGATCTCGTCCCCGGCACCGGGCCCCTCGCCGCCGCCGTCCCGGGAGCCTTCGACGCCTGGATGCTGCTGCTGCGCGACCACGGCACGAGGTCCCTCGCCGACGTCCTGAAGTACGCCATCGGCTACGCCGAGCACGGGCACCCGCCCGTGGAGCGCGTCTGCCAGACGGTCGAGACCGTGCGCGAGTTGTTCGAGACCGAGTGGACCTCCTCGGCCGAGGTGTACCTGCCCGGCGGGAGGCCGCCGCGCCCCGGCGAGCCGCTGCGCAACCCCGCGCTGGCCGCCACCTGGAAGCGGCTGCTCGCCGAGGTGGCGGGGGCCGGCGACCGGGAGGGGCAGATCGAGGAGGCCCGCCGGGTGTGGCGCTCCGGTTTCATCGCCGAGGCCCTGGTGCGGCAGGCGGGGCGGCCCACCATGGACACCAGCGGTGAACGCCACCGCGGCACCCTGACGGCCGACGACCTGGCCTCCTGGTCGGCCGCCTACGAGACCCCGGCGACCTACGACTGGAACGGCTGGACCGTGTGCAAGGCCGGCCCCTGGAGCCAGGGTCCCGTCCTCCTCCAGCAGCTCGCCCTGCTCCCGCCCGAGCTGCCCCGGTACGGCTGCGCGGACTACGTCCACCTGCTGATCGAGGGCTGCAAGCTCGCCATGGCCGACCGCGAGGCCTGGTACGGCGACGCGGCCGAGGTCCCGCTCGGTGACCTGCTGTCGGACGCCTACAACGCCGAGCGGCGCGCCCTGATCGGCTACAAGGCGTCGTACGAGCTGCGCCCCGGCGCGCCCGGAGGGCGCGTGCCGCGCCTGAGCGAGTACGCGCGCGTGGTGGTTCCCGACGATCCGGGCTTCGACCCCATGGGCGTCGGCGAACCGACCGTGGCGAAGAGCCCGACGTCGCCCGTGCCCGGTGAACCGGACGTCACCGCCGACGGCGCCACCCGTGGCGACACCTGCCACCTCGACGTCGTCGACCGCTGGGGCAACATGATCGCGGCCACGCCCAGCGGCGGCTGGTTCCAGTCCAACCCGGTCGTGCCCGAGCTGGGCTTCCCGCTCGGCACCCGGCTGCAGATGACCTGGCTCGACGAGGGCCTGCCGAACTCCCTCACGCCCGGGCGCCGCCCCCGTACCACCCTCACCCCCTCGATCGCCCTGCGCGACGGGGCGCCGGTTCTGGCGTTCGGCACGCCCGGCGGCGACCAGCAGGACCAGTGGCAGCTCCACTTCTTCCTGGCGGCCGCCCTGCGCCCGCACATCCGCGGCAGCCTCGACCTGCAAGGTGCCATCGACGCCCCGAACTGGCACAACGACAGCTTCCCCGGCTCCTTCTACCCGCGCGGCATGCGCCCCGGCAGCGTCACCGTCGAGTCCCGCATGGACCCGGATGTCGTCGCGGAGCTGCGCCGGCGCGGCCATGACGTCACCGTCGGCGAGGCCTGGTCGGAGGGGCGGCTGTGCGCGGTCGCCCGGGACCCGGAGACGGGCGTGCTGTCAGCCGCGGCCAATCCGCGGGGCATGCAGGGGTACGCGGTCGGCCGCTGAACCAACCGGTCCCAGTGACGCGGCCGACCCCTGCTCAACCGGCCGAACCGCTGACCGGCCGAACTAGTGCCGCAACGGGCAACGTTCGCCCCGTCGCGACGCCCGGCACTCCCCCAAGCTCTCGGCTTCGCTCGAGCAGGGGGGGACCCCCACCCCCAAGCTCTTCGAGCAGGGGGGACCCCCACTCGCCGCACCGGCCGGAAGCCCAAGTACGTCCAGTACGAGGACTTCCGGCCGGCACTCCCCCAAGCTCTTCGAGCAGGGGGTACCCCCAGAGCACGCACCGGACGCCGCTCCTTGACGGGCAAACGTTGCCTGCCGCGGCCCTAGCTCCGGGCACCTGGACTGCCACACGGATTAATCCGGGGCTCGGCCGATGAGTTCAGGGGCGAGGATCGGTCTGCACAGGTGACCGCTTCGACACTCCAGGAGGTACACATGGCCACCGAGGGATTCACCACCTGTCTCTGGTTCGACGGCCAGGCCGAGGACGCCGCGCACTACTACGTGTCGATCTTCAAGAACTCCAGCATCGGGCAGGTCGGCCGCCACACGGAGGCAGGCCCCGGCCCCGCCGGTTCCGTGATCGCCGTCGACTTCACGGCCAACGGCCACAAGTTCGTCGCGCTGAACGGCGGACCCCAGTTCACGTTCAACGAGGCGATCTCCTTCCAGATCTACTGCGAGAACCAGGAGGAGATCGACTACTACTGGAGCAAGCTCACCGAGGGCGGCGGGCAGCCGGGCCCCTGCGGCTGGCTCAAGGACAAGTACGGCGTGTCCTGGCAGGTCATCCCCGACGGGCTCCTCGACATGGTCGGCGACCCGGACCAGGAGAAGGCGGCCCGCACCACGCGCGCGATGCTGTCGATGGGCAAGCTGGACATCGCCGCCCTGGAGACGGCGTACGCGGGCGAGTAGCCACCGCGGGGCGACGGCCGGCCCTCCGTGACGGGGTGAGCCGGCCGCCGCGATCGTTGCGGCGCGCCCACAACGGAAGGACTGATTCGCCATGGCCGCCGACCTCACCGGTACGTACCTCACCCTCGACGACGGCCGCCCGGCCGTCCGCTTCAGCCGCGTCTATGACCACCCGATCGGCCGGCTCTGGCGGTTCGTCACCGATCCGGACGAACTCGCCGCATGGTTCCCTTCCCGTGCCGAGTTCGACCTGCGCCCCGGCGGGACCGTCCGGTTCAGCGGGGACCCGAACCTGCCCGAGTCCAGCGGCACCGTCCTCGCCGTCGACGCGCCCCGGCACCTCTCCTTCGCGTGGGGCGGTGACGAACTGCGCTTCGACCTGGAGGAACCGGGCGACGGGAGCACCCGGTTCACGCTCACGAACGTCCTGGGCGAGCGGCACGCCGCCGCCCGCAACGGCGCCGGCTGGGAGGTCTGCCTGGCCGCCCTGGACGCAAAGTCCCGCGGTGAGCGCTCCGAGGGGCCGCATGCCGGGCCCACCGCGCCCTGGAAGGAGTACTACGAGGCCTACGTCGAGGCCGGGGTCCCCTCGGGCGCGCCCATCCCCGGCGCCGACGCCTGACCCCTCACGACATCTGCCGCCGCACCAGCTCGTGCAGTCGGCCGGTCGTGTCGGCGAGGAGCCGGCCGGGCGGCCCCTGCTGGATGATCCTGCCGTCCTCCATCACGATGACCCGGTCCGCGTCCAGCACCGTGGACAGGCGGTGGGCGATCACGATCCGGGTGGCATTCAGGGCGCGCGTCGACTCGATGACCTTGCGCTGCGTCTCGTTGTCCAGCGCGCTCGTCGCCTCGTCGAAGAACAGGATGCGCGGTCGGCGGATCAGCGCCTGAGCGATCATGAGCCGCTGCCGCTGTCCGCCCGAGATCGCGCCGCTGCCCTGGACGATGGTGTGCAGCCCCATCGGCATCCGCTGGATGTCCTCGGCGAGGCCCGCCATCTCGGCCGCCGCCATTGCCTCCTCGGGAGTGTACGGCTCGGTGCCGCAGATGACGTCCAGGATGGACCCGTTCATCGGCTGCGCGTGCTGGAGCACCACCCCGCACTGGCGGCGCACCGCCGACTGGTCGAGCGCCGCGAGGTCCTGGCCGTCGTAGAGCACACTGCCGGACACCGGCTTGTCGAAGCCGATCAGCAGACGCAGCAGCGTCGACTTGCCGCAGCCGCTCGGGCCCACGATCGCCACGAACTCGCCCGGTTTCACCTCGAAGGAGACGTCGTCGAGGACCAAGGGACCGTCGTCGGCGTACCGGAACGACAGCCTGCGCGCCTCGATCGCCCCGGACAGGACCCCCGGCCGGGTGCTCGCCGTGCGCACCTCGGGGGTCGCGTCCAGCACCGGCCTGATCTCCTCGAACAGTGGCAGCGCGGCCACCGCCGACACGAACGCGCCGGTCAGCTGGGTGACCGAGGTGAGCAGCATGGTCATCGAGGTGTTGAAAGTGAGGAAGTCGGCGGCCGACAAGGCACCCTTCGCGGGCCCCGCCAGCAGCATGAACAGCAGCAGGGAACACAGCGGCAGATACACCGCGCCCAGCACCGTGGTGAGGTTCTTGATCCGGCCCACCTTCTGCTGGAGTTCGCGGCTGTGTGCGAACTCCCGTGCCCAGGCGGCGTAGGCGTAGTTCTCGGCCGCCGCCACCCGCAGCTTGGGCAGGCCGCGCAGGGTCTGGAACGCTTGGTTGTTCAGCTTGTTGCTGAGCTGCACCAGCCGCCGCTGCCAGCGCACCTGCCACAGCCCCAACCCGAGGAAGACGGCGGCGATGACGACGAGCATGCCGATGGCGGCCATGGCCATGGGCACGCTGTACCACAGCAGCAGCCCCAGGTTCATCGCGCCGACCGTCACCGACTGGGCCACCGTGGGACCGACTCCGGCGAGCAGCCGCCGGATGGCACTGACCCCCATCGCGGCGCTCGCCAGCTCACCGGTGGACCGCTCGGTGAAGAACTTCGTCGGCAGCCTCAGCAGCCGGTCCCAGACCGCCGACTGGAGGGTCGCCTCGATCCGCCCCTCGAGGCGCAGGATGGTCAGGTTCTCCAGCAGCATGAAGGCGGCCGCCACCACGCCGGTCACCATGAGGGCGAGGCAGACCTGGACGATCAGCCCCTCCTGAGCCTTCGGAACGTACTCCCCGAGCACCTTGCCGGTGGCGATCGGCACCAGCGCGCCGATCGCGACGGTCACCAGCCCACTGATCAGCAGGTTGACCAGATCCCCGCTCATGCCGCGCATGCTGAACCGCAGCAGTCTGAGCGGACTGAGGCGCTGGTCGGGCAGCGGGCGGTAGAACATCACGGCCCGCGGCGCGAACTCCGCCGCGTTCGCCTTCTCGATCGGTGTCTCGCGCCCCGACAACGGGTGCACGGCGACATACCCGCCGCGCCGCCACAGCAGCGCCACCGGCGCGCCCGACAGGGCCCGGTGGCCCACCAGCGGGCCGACGTTCTCGTGCCACCAGCGCCCGTCGAGCCGTACCGCCCGGGTGCGGACACGGGAGGCGACGGCGATGCGCTCCACCGGGTCCAGGCGGTCGCTCTCGGCGCCGCTCCGCGTGGGTTCGGCGAGGGTGATGCCGGCCGCGCCGGCCACGAGTTTGCACGCCGCGTAGGTGGCGTCGGCGTCGGCGGCGGTGGTGCGCCGCTCCGAGGACTTCCCGATGGACGCCAGCAACGTCCGGTCGGCCTGGGCGCGGACCGCCTCGCCCGCCCTGATACCGGCCGCGGTACGGGTCTCGTGGGTGCGCTCGAGCTGCTCGATCCACCGGTCCAGGGTGGCGAGGAGGCGGTACTGCTGGTCGACCATGCCCTGCCAGACGGCGGGATCCATCAGCAGGTCGGCAGCGGCCTCCGCCCCGTACAGGGAGCCGTACTGGACGCTGCCCGGCGGCACCTGCATCCAGAAGACGTCGTCGTCGGTGATGTCGGCGGCCCGTTCGGTGGCCATCGGCGCCTGGAACAGGATCGACAGGCTCCGGCCGACACCGAGGGCGAGGGCGTACTCCAGGGGGCTCGTCGTCGGGGGCACGTACTGCGGGTTGCCGTGCTCATCGTACGACCAGGTCTGGGTGTCGGCCTGCTGGTACAGCTCGCGCAGCTGGATACGGCGCACCACGCAGTCGCGGACCGGCCGGGCGACCAGGGTGTGCTGGGGTCCCGCGACCGGGCCGAGCAGCAGGGAGCCCGGCTCGAGACGGCCCAGGTGGTGCCAGTGGCCCTGTACCGCCGCGTCGACGGCGAACAGGTCCAGCGCGCCGGACGCCACCAGCCACAGCACCTGCGGCCCCTCCAGGTCGAGCCGGCTCAGGCCCGAGCAGTCGATGGGGGCGCCCATCGCGCCCAGAGCGTTCAGGACGACGTCGCCCTCGTGCACCGCCGTCATCTCTCACCGCTCCCTGACCAGCTCGGCGTACGCCCCGCCGGCCGCCACCAGGGCGTCGTGCCGCCCGCGTTCCACGATCGTGCCGTGCTGGAGCACCACGATCTCGTCACTGTCGCGCACCGTGCTCAGCCGGTGCGCGATCACCACACAGGCGCAGCCGCGCTTGCGCAGGTTGTCGATCACGGTCTGCTCGGTCTCCGCGTCCAGCGCGCTGGTCACCTCGTCGAGAACCAGGATGCTGGGGTCGCGCACCAACGCCCGTGCGATCTCCAGGCGTTGGCGCTGCCCGCCGGAGAAGTTCCGCCCGTCCTGCTCCACCCGGCTGTGGATACCGCCCGGGCGGCGCATGACCACGTCGTACAGGGCCGCGTCCCGCAGGGCGGCGACCACCGCGTCGTCCGGGATCGACGGATCCCACAGGGCCACGTTGTCGCGGACCGTGCCCTCGAAGAGGAAGATCTCCTGGTCGACGAAGGAGACCGAGGCGGCGAGCGAGCCGCGCGGAATGTCCTCCAGACGCTGCCCGTCGATACGGATCTCGCCCTCCCACGGCGCGTACAGGCCGGCGATCAGACGGGACACCGTGGACTTGCCGCTGCCCGAGCCACCGACGAGTGCCACCTGTTGACCGGGGCCCACCGTCAGGCTGAAGCCGCTCAGCAGCGGCTTGTCGAGCGGGCTGTAGCCGAAGGTGATGTTCTCCAGCTCCACATGGCCGTGCAGCCGGCGCGTCGACGCGCCGCCGCCGGAGCGGCCGTAGAGCGGGTCGGCCTGGAAGCTCTCCACGTCCTTCAGGCGGGCCACGTCCGCGGCGAAGTCCTGGATGCGGCCCGCGACCCCGTTCAGGCGCGTCAGCGGCGCGGTGAACCGGGTCACCAGGGCCTGGAAGGCGACCAGCAGACCCACCGAGATGTGCCCCTCCACCGCCCGCAGGCCGCCGATCCACAGGATCAGCGCACTGTTGAGCGTGGCGAGCGTCGGTGCGACCACACCCAGCCAGGCGCTCGGCACACCGAGCCGCTGCTGCTCCTCCAGGGTCGTGGCGTGCTGGCCCGCCCACTTGCGGAAGTAGCCGTCCTCGCCGCCGGTCGCCTTCATCGTCTCGATCAACTGCAGGCCGGTGTAGGCGGTGTTGGTCAGCCGTGCCGTGTCCGCGCGCAGCTTCGCCGTACGGGTCGCCCGCAGCCGTACGACGACCCTCATCGCCACCACGTTCAGCAGCGCCACCCCGATGCCGACGAACGTCAGCTGCGGGTCGTAGGTGTACAGCAGCAGCGCGTACAGCACCACGACGATCGCGTCGACGCCCGCCGCCGCGAGGTCGCGGGCCAGGGTCTCGGCGACCGCGTCGTTGGACTGCAGCCGCTGCACCAGGTCGGCGGGGCTGCGCTGGGCGAAGAACGTCACCGGAAGCCGCAGCAGATGCCGCAGGAAGCGGGCGCTGGAGAGCGTGGAGGAGATGATCCGGCCGCGCAGCAGGTTCGCCTGCTGCAACCAGGTCAGCACCACCGTCAGCAGCACACAGGCCGCCATCGACGCGAACAGCACGCCCAGCAGCGAGGTCTGCCCGCCGATCAGGAACATGTCGATGTACGTGCGGCTCAGCGCGGGCAGCGCGGCACCGACCACCACCAGGAGCAGGCTCGCCAGGACCGCGGCGGGCAGGGTTCCCGCCGTGCCGCGCAGCCGGGCCGGCATCGCGCCCAGGATGCCCGGCCTGCGGCCGCCCCGGGTGAAGCCCTCGCCGGGTTCCATCACCAGGACGACGCCGGTGAAGCTCGTGTCGAAGTCCTCCATCGGCACGAAACGGCGGCCCTTGCCGGGATCGTTGACGTACACGCGCCGGCGGCCGAAACGGCGCCCCATGCCGTCGTAGACGACGTAGTGGTTGAACTCCCAGAACAGGATCGCGGGCGCGTTCACCTCGGCGAGCGCGGCCGTGTCCATCTGCATGCCCTTGGCCGTCAGACCGTAACTGCGGGCCGCCTTCAGCAGGTTGCTGGCGCGTGAGCCGTCCCGGGAGACACCGCAGGCGATGCGCAGCTCCTCCAACGGGACGTGCCGGCCGTAGTGGCCGAGCACCATCGCCAGGGAGGCGGCGCCGCACTCGACGGCCTCCATCTGCAGCACGGTCGGGGTGCGGACGGTCTTCCGCCGGGACTCGGGCACGGTGCGCTTCGGCGGCGCGGCGCGCCGCCTGCCCCGCACCGGGGGCAGGGTGTCCTGGGGAGCGGTCACGGCAGGAGCCAATCGACGGGACGCTGATCGGCCATGCGGATCGAACCCGTGGCCAGGGTCATGGAGGAGAGGGGGAACGGCGGGCCGTCCGCCGACGACCACTTGTAGCCGCTCTTCGTGCCGGACGACGTGTCGAGCCGTACCAGCACGGCCACCGGGCGGCCCTTCTTGGTGAACTGCTCGCCCAACTGGTCGTCCCCGAGGAACGCGGCGATCTGCTGGACCGACTGGGCCGTGCGGTCGACGGACCTCACATGGCCGCGCAGCACGCCGTACTGCTGGGCCGGCACCGACTGAACGGTGAGGTCGACGGGCGCGTTCGCGGGGATCGACGCGGCGTTCTCGGCGGGCACGTACACCGTCGCGTACAGCGGGTCAAAGGCGTGCTCGACCTTCTCCACCGCGGCGACGTCGGCCCCGGTGCGGATGATCTGGCCGATCGTGGCGGCGAGTTCGGTGATACGGCCCGCGGCGACCGTGCGGACCACCGACTCGCCCTGCTCCGTACGGACCTTGATCACGGGCGCGTTCGCGGGCAGCCGCTCGCCCTGCTCGGCGAGGATCGCGGTGACCTGTCCGGCCACCGGGCTCTGCAGGAGGTAACTGCCCTCCGCGTGCGTGAGGATGGCGGGAGCGCTGACCGTGGAGGCCACCGAGCCGGTGACGGCCCACACCGAGGCGGCGGCCATGGCGACCACCGTCACGGTCAGGACCAGCCAGCCCTGGGGGCGGGCGAAGCGCACCGGGAGATCGAGCTCCTCGGGCGACTGCAGCTTGGCGAGGGCCTGCTGGCGGAACTGCACGGAACTTCCCTCACCTACTCCAGAAGATTCACGGCATCCGAGAGTCCCGGAACCGGGGAGCGGTTCCGGGACTCAGCGGTACAGGGGTGCGATCAGAGACCGGCGACCAGGTTGGTGACCGGGGCGGTGTTCAGGCCGGTGACACCCTCGACGGTGCCGACGACCGTGCCGACCAGGCCGGAAACCGGGGCGATGCCGTCCACCAGGCCGGTCGCGGTGCCCACGGCGTTGATCTGCAGGCCACCGGACACGGCGTCGAGCTCGGCGTCCGAGATCTCGGCGGTCTCAACCTGGGGGGTGGAGTTCATGATGGAACTTCCCTTCGTATGGATATTCACAAGGGGGAGCGGCCCCTTCTGGGGACAGACGGTCGGCCGCGGTCCGCGAGCGCCGGGCACCCCGTTGCCGGGACCCCTGGGGTGGCCCCCGCGGTGCAACGGATCAAAGCACGGCGGGGCGCGGGGATTCCAATCAACCACCGCTCTCACCTGGGCAATTGACGTTCCGAAGCGGTGATCCGTGCAGGCGTGCGCACGACTCGGTGCCGACTTCTTCACATGCTGCGCGGCATCGTCGCGCACGGCCTCTTGCCGCCCGGACAAGGAATGGGACAGTCCGGGTTCAATGGCGTGGCGCCCGGTGTGTTTCTGTGCAGATCCGTTGTACGCGGTGACCCGCTTGCGCATTCGATGTGCAGATTCCCCGAAGCCAGGATTCGGCCCGGTGTGACGAACACAGGGTTACTGACTGGTAGCTCACTGTGTCCGCAGCCTCGGGTGAGTCGATTTTTCTCCCCGGCCGCGCCCGACAGGTGTCTTTGCCACCTATTTCACGCTTTCGCATACGCCAACTCGGCCAGTTGCAAAGTCGGTTGAACACCCCACCGGACACGCGCGTATCAACTGGCATCCAGGCGCCCCAGTCAGCTGCCGGACGGCGGCAACGGACCCCGTCCCCAGGAGGTCGAGAGTTGAGTCACAAACGCATACCCAAGCGCAAGGCCGCTATCGCGGTTGGAAGCGTGGCGGCGCTCGGAGCTGCGGCCCTTCTGCTGCCCAACGCCAACGCGTCCCAGACGGACTCGGCATCGGGCGACACGCCGAAGACGTTCAAGTCGGCCGATGTCTCGCTCGTCGCCAAGCAGCTCGCGTCGCAGTTGGGTGACGCCTTCGCGGGCTCCTACTACAACGCCGAAAAGCAGCAGGTCGTCGTCAATGTGGTCGGCGACGACAGCAAGGTCGCCGACACCGTCAGAAAGGCGGGCGCGGTCCCCAACCAGGTCCACAACAGCACCGCCACGCTCCAGGCCGCCGCCAAGGCGCTGCGCACCAAGGCGACGATCCCCGGCACCGCGTGGTCCGTCGACCCCAGGACCAACGAGATCCGGGTCAGCGCCGACAGCACGGTCACCGGCTCCAAGTGGAACACGCTTCAGTCGACGGTCAAGAGCCTCGGCTCGGGCGTGGCGACCCTCAAGAAGTCGTCGGGCACCTTCAAGACCTTCGTGTCGGGCGGCGACGCCATCTTCGCGCAGGCGAACGGCGGCGGCGTCCGCTGCTCCCTCGGCTTCAACGTCACCGCCGGCGACGGCAGCCCGGCCTTCCTGACGGCCGGTCACTGCGGAGTCGCGGCGAAGCAGTGGTCCGACTCCCAGAACGGCCAACCGATCGCCACCGTCGACCAGGCAACCTTCCCGGGCAACGGCGACTTCTCCCTCGTCAAGTACGACGACCCGAACACCCAGGCCCCTAGCGAGGTCAACGTCGGCAACGGACAGACGGTCCAGATCACTCAGGCCGCGGACGCGGTGGTGGGCCAGCAGGTCTTCCGGATGGGCAGCACCACCGGGCTGCACGACGGGACCGTCACCGGGCTCGACGCCACCGTCAACTTCCAGAGCGAGACCGACCCCGGCGGCGTCGACACCGTCACCGGGCTCATCCAGACGAACGTCTGCGCCGAGGCCGGTGACAGCGGAGGCTCGCTGTTCACCCAGGACGGCAGCGCTATCGGCCTGACCTCGGGCGGCAGCGGCGACTGCACCACCGGCGGCGAGACCTTCTTCCAGCCGGTGACCACGGCGCTGCAGGCGACCGGCGCGACGCTCGGCGCCGGCGGCGCGGGCGGCGCCGGCGACCGGAGCGGTGCCGGAGCGGGCGACCAGTCGGCGAGCCCGGGTGGCCAGCAGGGTGCCGGCGACCAGAGTGGTGCTGGTGACCAGAGCGGTGCGGGCGCTGGTACCGGTGACCAGAGCGGTGCGGGTGCCGGTGCCGGTGACCAGAGCGGTGCCGGTCAGCAGTCGGCGAGCCCCGGTGGCCAGTCGGGTGGGGCCGCCGACCAGTCAGGAAACGCCGGCGACCAGTCGGGCAGCGGCGTGGGCGACGGCTCCGGACTGGTGTCGAGCCACTGACCGGGGAGCACCAGCGGTTCCCCCGGTCGGTGGAGCGGTCCGGCCCTCCGGCGGGAGGGCCGGACCACTCCGTGTCAAGGCCCGCGGTGGGGCGGCCCGTCACCCTCCGCAGCGGGCGCGCCGTTCCTCGTGCCCGCTCCGCCGCGCACCCGCGAGCCGTCGGTCCGTGCGCTCACAGGGGCTGCGCGAGCGTCCGGGACGCGCTCTAATTGCAGGGTGGGCAGTGAGGGCACTGCGGGACGCAGAATGAGAACGCTGCGCGCGGAACTTGCCCTCAAGACGCTCGCGGCGGACCTCGACCCGCGCGAGCGTCTGCGACGCGTGCTCGAACAAGTCCTCGTGTTCACCGGAGCCACCCTCGCCGTCGTCTACAGCCCGGAAGAGGGCGGCGACCAGCTGACCCTCACCGAGTCGGCCGGCGTGCCGCGGGCGCTGTACTGGCTGCGTGACGTCTACTCCCTCTCCGGCACCGGCCCCGCCGCCGAGGTGCACCGCTCCGGGCAGGCCCGGTGGCTCACCCCCGAGGACATCGGCCGCTGCGCCGACGCGCGCCGCATGCCCACCGGAGACTTCTCCCTGGCCGTCCTGCCGCTGCGCGGCGGGGGATGCCTGGCCGCCGTCAGCGACGGCCCGGACGGCTTCGACACCGACGACCGCGCGTGTCTGGAGCTCTTCGCCGAGGCCGTCACCTGCCCGTCTCCGGCCGCGGCCGACACCGGTGGGCTGCCCGGCAGCTCCTTCACGCTCGACATGGACAGCGGCCGGGTGCAGGTCGACGACGAGATGCTGGGGTTGTTCGGCATCGACACCCGCGAGTTCGACGGCCGTGTCGAGACCCTGCTCGCCCGGACCGTTCCGGAGGACCTGCCCTCGGTGATGTCCGTCGTCGAGGCCGACCACATGTCCATCGGCGACCGCGAACTGGAGTTCCGCATCCTCCAGCCCTCCGGCGAGCCGAGGTGGCTGCGGCTGCGCGGACGCCTGCAGCCCGCCGGGGAGGGGCACCCGGTCCGGCTCGTCGGCACGGTCACCGACGCGTCCCAACTGCGCCCCGGGGTCAGCGACGTCACCCGCATCCAGCGGCTCGCGGCCGCCCTCGCCACCGCCGGCACCGTCCGCGACGTCAGCAGGGCCGTGGTCGCCGCCCTGCGGGGCCCTCTGCGGGCGGACCGCATCGCCCTCGCCGAGCTGGAGTCCGACCGCCTCGTCGTCACCGTCCTGGACCCGCCCGAACAGGAGGCCTGGCCGGAGCTGTGGCGCACCGAGTGGCGCTCGGAATGGCCGGACGCGCCCGTCCGCGCCATGCCGACCCTCGCCACGGCCCTCAGGGAAGGCCGCGCCACCATCTGGCCCGCCGGCGCCTCACTGGAGCCCGCGCTCGCCGGGGTCGGCCCCGGCGGTCTCGCCGTGCTGCCGCTGCCCGCCGGCGGGCGCATGGCCGGCGCCTGCCTCGTCGGCTGGGACAGCCCGCACGACTTCGGCCCCGACGAACGCGCCCTGCTCACCGCCGTCGCCGGTCTCGCCGGGCAGGCGCTCATGCGCGCCCACGCCTTCGACGCCGAGCACGAGCTGATCGGCATGCTCCAGCGCGCCCTCCTGCCCCGCCGCCTGCCCGCGCTGCCCGGAGCCGTCGCCGTCGCCCGCTACCTGCCCACCACCGCCGGTCTGGAGCTCGGCGGCGACTGGTACGACGTGATACCGCTGCCCGACAACCACGTCGCCCTCGTCATCGGCGACGTCCAGGGCCACAGCGCCGGCGCGGCCACCCTGATGGGCCAGATGCGGACGGCGCTGCGCGCGTACGCGGCCGAGGGCCACCCCCCGGACGTCGTCGTCTCGCACGCCAACCGGCTCCTCGTCGACATGGAGTCCGACCTCTTCGCGACCTGCTGCTACGTCGACGTCGACATGGAGCAGGGCACCGCCTGGTACGTCCGCGCAGGACACCTCCCGCCCCTGCTGCGCCACCCGGACGGCAGCACCGAGATCACCGAGTCGGAGGGCGGTCCGCCCCTCGGGGTCGTCACCCAGGCCGACTACCCGATGAGCCCGCTCAGGCTGCAGCCCGGCACGGTCATCGCCCTCACCACGGACGGCCTGGTCGAGTCGGCCGACGTCGACATCGAGGACGGCCTCGCGCGGATCGCCGGCGAGCTGTCCGCGGCCGACCCCGCGCACCTCGGGCTCGTCGCGGACGCGCTGCTCGCCGATGCCAACCGCAGCGACGACGTGGCGCTGCTCCTCGTGCGCTACGACGGCATGGCGATGCTCCCGCTGCGTGAGAGCTGGACGGTGTGGCGCGTTCCCGAAGCGGTCCGGCACGCCCGCCGCTTCACCCGGCGCACCCTGCGGTCCTGGGGCGTGCCGGAGGAGACCGACACGGTGCTCCTCGTCGTCTCCGAACTCGTCACCAACGCCCTCGTCCACACCGACGGCCAGGTCCGGCTCGACCTCACCCTGTCCAACCACCGGCTGCGCGTCGCGGTCGCCGACTCCTCTCCGCGCACGCCCGTCAAGCCGACCAGCATCGGCTGGGAGGCGACGGGCGGCCGTGGCATCCTGCTCGTCGAGGCCATGTCCGACACCTGGGGGACACTCCCGGTCAGCGGCGGCAAGCAGGTGTGGGCGGACATCGTCCTGGAGCACCCGCCGGCCGACGCGCAGACGTGACCCGGATGACACCCTGGTGTCGTGCGTCTACTCATGATGTCCGACACCCACCTCCCCAAGCGCGCGAAGGAACTGCCCGCGCCGCTGCTCGCCGAACTCCCGCGCGCCGATGTCGTGATCCACGCCGGCGACTGGGTGGACGTCGCCACGCTCGACCTGCTGCAGAGCCGGTCCGCCCGGCTGATCGGTGTGTACGGCAACAACGACGGCCCCGCCCTGCGCGCCCGGCTCCAGGAAGTGGCCCGCGCCGACCTCGACGGCCTGCGCCTCGGCGTCGTCCACGAGACGGGACCCGCCCAGGGCCGGGAACGCCGCTGCGCCGACCGGTTCCCCGACCTCGACGTGCTGGTGTTCGGCCACAGCCACATCCCCTGGGACACCACCACGGACACCGGCCTGCGCCTGCTCAACCCCGGCTCCCCGACCGACCGCCGCCGCCAGCCCCACTGCACGTACATGACGGCCACCGTGACCGGCGGCGAACTGACGGACGTCCAGCTGCACCGGCTGCCCCCGCGCACCGGAACACCAGTGGAGTCCTGACAACCCGTTCGGGTGAGATGGGCCGGTGCTGATCGATACCGACCTCGTACGCCGTCTGCTGGCGGCCCAGTTCCCGCGGTGGGCCCACCTCCCGATCACCCCGGTCCCGGCCTCAGGCCTGGACAACGCGACGTTCCGCCTCGGTCAGGAGCTGTCCGTACGCCTCCCGCGCTACCCGTACTGGGCCGGTCAGGTCGAGCGGGAGCAGACCTGGCTGCCCCGGCTCGCGCCCCATCTGCCGCTGCCCGTCAGCGAACCCGTCGCCAAGGGAGAACCCGGCGAGGGCTACCCCTACCCGTGGTCCGTCTACCGCTGGCTGGACGGCGAGACGGCCGCCCCCGAACGCCTCGCCGACCCCCGCCGCACCGCGCTCGAACTGGCAGCGTTCCTGACCGCGCTCCAGGCGATCGACCCGACGGGCGGTCCCGCTCCCGAGCAGAGCAACGCCTTCCGGGGCGTGCCGATGGGCGACGAGCGGGACTCGCTCGCCTCCGAGGCACGGGTACGGCCCAAGATCGAGGCGCTCAAGCGGTCCGGTCTGATCGACGCCGACGCGGTGACGGAGGTCTGGGAGGCGGCCCTCGCCGCACCCGCCTGGCACCGGCCGCCCGTCTGGGTCCACGGCGACCTCGCCGTCGGCAACCTCCTCGCCGTGGACGGCCGGCTGAGCGCGGTCATCGACTTCGGCACCCTCGCCGTCGGTGACCCGGCGGTCGACCTGCTCGCCGCCTGGAAGTTCCTGCCGGACGAGGTGCGCGGCGACTTCCGGGAGGCGCTCGACGTCGATGACGCCACCTGGGCCCGTGGCCGGGGCTGGGCCCTCGCGGGCTCCCTGCCGGTGCCGGACGACCCCTACTTCCAGCAGGACCCGGCCAGGGTGCGCACCGCCCTGCACCGTCTGGAGCAACTCATCGCCGACCACAGGAGTGAGCGCGCCTGAAATTCCGTTGCTGTCACCGCCGCGGTCCTGCTGGACTGCACGGGACAGAGTCGTCGAAACCGAGGAGCCCTCATGCGCACTGCGTTCATGTCCGCCCAGCAAGGAACCAGCACCCTCCCGAAGGACATGACGCTCTGTGCCCACGCTGAACCTGGGAATCCTCGCGCACGTAGACGCGGGTAAGACAAGCCTCACCGAACGGCTGCTGCACGCCGCCGGAGTCATCGACGAGATCGGCAGTGTCGACGACGGCAGCACCCAGACCGACACCCTCACGCTGGAGAGACAGCGCGGCATCACCATCAAGTCCGCCGTCGTCTCGTTCACGCTAGACGACGTCACCGTCAACCTGATCGACACCCCCGGCCACCCCGACTTCATCGCCGAGGTCGAGCGGGTGCTCGGCGTGCTCGACGGCGCGGTGCTCGTCGTCTCCGCCGTGGAGGGCGTCCAGGCCCAGACACGCATCCTGATGCGCACCCTGCGACGGCTGCGGATCCCCACCCTCGTCTTCGTCAACAAGATCGACCGTGGCGGCGCGCACGACGGCCGGACCCTCACCGCTCTGGCCGAGCGCCTCACTCCGTCGGTTGTCCCGATGGGACGGCCGTACGGACTCGGCACACGCGACGCGCACGTGGTGCCGTACGACACCGCGTTCACCACACGGCTGCTCGACGTCCTCGCCGAGCACGACGAGAAACTGCTGGCCGCGTACGTCGAGGACGCGGTGTCCTACGAGCGGCTGCGCCGCGCCCTCGTCGAGCAGACCCGGCGCGCCCTGGTGCACCCCGTGTTCTTCGGCTCGGCGATCACGGGTGCGGGTGTCCGGGAGCTGATCGGCGGTCTCACGGAACTGCTGCCGGCCGCCGAGGGCGATACCGAGGGGCCTGCCTCCGGCACCGTCTTCAAGGTCGAGCGGGGACCGGCGGGGGAGAAGATCGCATACGCGCGGGTGTTCTCCGGGACCCTGCGGACCCGCGACCGGCTGGTGTTCCGGGACGGACGAGAGGGCAAGGTCACCGCGATCAGCGTCTTCGACCGGGGCGGAGCGGACCGCGTGGCATCGGTGACGGCGGGCCGTATCGGCAAACTGTGGGGCCTGACCGACGTCCGCATCGGCGACACCTTCGGGGAGGCGCCGCGCGCGGAGCCCCCGGCGCACCACTTCTCGCCGCCCACCCTGGAGACCGTCGTCGTCCCCGCCCGCCCGCGCGACAGGGGAGCGCTGCACCTCGCGCTCACCCAGCTCGCCGAGCAGGACCCGCTCATCGCGCTGCGGCAGGACGAGCTCCGCCAGGAGATCTCCGTCTCGCTGTACGGCGAGGTCCAGAAGGAGGTCATCCAGGCGACCCTGGCCGGGGAGTACGGACTTGCCGTCACCTTCCGCGAGACGACGCCGCTGTGTGTCGAGCGGCCCGTCGGCACGGGCGCGGCGGTCGAGTTCAACAAGAAGGATCCCAACCCCTTCCTGGCCACCGTGGGTCTGCGTATCGACCCCGCCCCGGTCGGCTCGGGCGTCACGTTCCGGCTGGAGGTGGAGCTCGGTTCGATGCCGTACGCCTTCTTCAAGGCGGTGGAGGACACGGTGAACGAGACCCTGGCACAGGGCCTGCACGGCTGGCAGGTGACCGACTGCACGGTCACCATGACGCACTCGGGCTACTCCCCGCGGCAGAGCCACGCCCACCAGGGCTTCGACAAGAGCATGTCGAGTACGGGAGCGGACTTCCGGGGCCTGACCCCGCTGGTCGTGGTGACCGCGCTCCGGAGGGCGGGCACCCGGGTGTACGAGCCGATGCACCGCTTCCGGATCGAGGCCCCGGCGGACACGCTCGGCGCGCTGCTGCCGGTTCTCACCCGGTTGCGCGCGGTCCCGGGGACCACCTCACTGCGCGGACGTACCTGTGTTCTCGAGGGCCGGGTGCCGGCCGCCCAGGTGCACGAGTTGGAGCAGACGCTGCCGGGGCTGACCCGCGGCGAGGGCGAGCTGGAGTCCGCGTTCGACCACTACGCCCCGGTGGCCGGTGGTGCGGTGCCGAGCCGCCCGCGCACCGACCACAACCCGCTCGACCGGGAGGAGTACCTGCTGCGAGTGATGCGGAGGGTGCCGGGGCGCGGGGCGGGCGTGCCGTCCTGAACACGGCGAACGCAGGACGGCGCTCGAACGGATCGGCGGCACCCACGGAACTGCACCTGCCGGCCTCCTTCCCGGCCGCGTCCACCACCGTGGTCTGCGACCTCGGCACCACGGCGGGGCTGCCCGCCTACACCGGGTCCACCCCGGTCGCCATGGCGAACGAGGTGGGCGGCACGGGCAGCAAACGGCTCCTGCTGACCGCCCCCGACACGGGCGCCGTGCACTACGCACTGGTCACGAACGGGGCCACGGCTCCGTCCGCGTCCCTGCTGAGCGCGGCGCGGACGGAGCTCGCGGCGTGGGCGGCGAAGGAGTTCAGCTAGCGGACGGGCCGGTCCAGTCGGCGGGGACGTGCGCGAGGCGCACCCGCTGCGGGTGGTCGCCGACCGGGACCGAGACCACCTTCTGGCCCGTCGCGAAGTCGATCGCGGTGACCTGGTCGGCGCCGCTCTCCGAGATGATGCAGTCCTTGCCGTCACCGCTCACCGTGGCCCAGTAGGGCTTGGAGGCGGTGACGAGCGGGCCCTCCTGGAGGGTGGCGCGGTCCACCACGGTCGCGTAGTCGTCCATCGTGCCCGCGACGCACAGCTTGGTGCCCGCCGGGTTCATCGAAATGCCGTGGTGGCGTGAGTCGTTGACCCACGTCGTACTGTCCTCGCTGGTCGCCGGGTTCTTCGGCAGGGTCTTCACCCGGGTGATCTTGTCGGTGGCCACGTCGTACTCCAGGAAGCCGTTGAAGAACGACACCTGGAAGTACAGCTTCGACTCGTCGGGGCTGAAGACGGCGGGCCGGACCGCGTCGGAGAAGTCCTTGAGCCCGATCGCGTCCAGCCGGTCGCGCATGTCGATGATCTTCACCTGCTTGAAGGTGGCGGCGTCCACGACCGTGATGTGGCGGTCGCCCTTCGTCCAGTCCAGGGACGGGTCGTCGAGCGAGGTGTTGACGTCGCCGATCGCCATGTTCCAGATGTACTTGCCGTCCTTGGTGAAGATGTTCTCGTGCGGCTTGTCACCGGTGGCGAACTCGCCCAGTTCCCTACCGGTGTTGATGTCCAGCACCTGCACCTTGTTGGCGGTGGAGGCGGAGACGGCGACCCGTGTGCCGTCGGGGGAGACCGCCATGTGGTCGGCTCGGTAACCCGCCACGGGGAAACGCCAGTTCATCTTCCCGGTGGCGAGATCGATGGAGACGACGTCCGCGAAGCTCGGCCGGGACACGACCATCGACCTGCCGTCGGGCGTGGAGTACATGTCGTCCACGAACTGGTCGTGGCCCTCGCCGACGCTGTTGCGGACTGCCATGAAGTAGATCCACTTGATGGGATCGGCGTTGATCTCCTTCAGGCGCGCCTCTTTGTCGGGGATCACGTTGACGCGGCCGATCCTCGCGAAGTCGCCGCTGGACTTGATGACATCGGCGGTGCCGTCCCAGTTGTTGCCCACGAACATCACCTCGCGCAGCGCGGCGGCGGAGGAGTCCTGCGCGGCGGCGGCCGTCGCGGTGCCGCCCGTGGTCAGGGCGAGAGCGGCGGCGAGGGAGAAGAGGTGCCGGGATCTGAGAACAGGCATGGTGGGGTCCCTGTCTTGGGGTGGAAGTCTGAACACGCTCGGGTTCACAGTGACTTACTGGAAAGTAAGGAAGGGGCGACCCTCTTCACAAGACTCCGCGCACGACAAAATTGAGCGACGGGCGAACGGATCATCGAACGGCGAGGGGGCGCGGGTGGCGGGCAGGCTCAAGCAGCCGACGGGCCGGTACGGCGGCAGGACGGCCGAGGAGCGGCAGGCGGAGCGACGCCGGCGGTTCCTGGAGGCCGGACTCCGGCTGTTCGGCGCCGGCCCCGGCTACCGGTCCACCACGGTGGCCGCGCTGAGCGAGGCGGCGGGGCTGTCGACACGGCAGTTCTACGAGGAGTTCCACACCTTGGAGGACGTGCTGGCCGCGCTGCACCTCCAGGTCAACGACTGGGCGGAACAGGCCGCGGCCGCCGCCCTCGCCGAGGCGGGCGACCTGCCGCTCGCCGAACGCGCCGCCGCGGTGTTCCGGGCGTACGCGGCGAACGTCACCTCCGATCCGCGCCGGATCCGTATCGCCTTCGTCGAGATCATCGGCGTCAGCCCCCGCCTTGAGGAGCAGCGGCTCGAACGCCGCTCCCGCTGGGTGGACCTCATCTGTGCGGAGGCAGCCCGGGCCGCCGCGCGCGGTGAGGCGGCGCCGCGCGACTACCGGCTCGCGGCCACCGCGTTCATCGGCAGCGTCAACGGCCTGCTCCACGACTGGCGGGCCGGCTGGGTGGACGCCACCCTGGACGAGATCGTGGACGAACTGGTCCGCCAACTCCTGGCCATCCTGCGCCCGCCGGGCTGGCTGCCGGACGCCTGAACCCACCGCTCCCTCGAAACGTGCCCCGTGAGGAACGCGACGAGCGTCACGCCGCCGCCGTGACGTTCCCGAACCCGCCGGACTCCGGTGCGCGTCCTCGCCGGCGCGAAGGGGCCGCGGCCGACCGGAGCGGTCATCGACCGGCTGGGCCGCGCTGTCGTGCAGTACAGCGACAGCAGAGCGGTCGTGTCTTCTCCTTCGATGCCCCGGCGCAGAGCCTCCGTGTCGAAGCCGGCGCCTGCCGCGGTGCCCATGGTGACCTCCTTCGACCTCCTTGGAAGGCCGCGGCCCGGCGAGCGGCGAGCCGCTTGAGGGCCTCTGCTTCGTGCCTCCCCCCAGCGCGCGGCACCGGCAAACGCGCCGGGGCCGGTGCGCCTCTCGGGTGAGCGGCGCCAGGGGCCCGTGACCGCGCGCCGCCGGGTGCCGTTGCTGAAGGCATGATCCCAACACGACGTATCGTCGCCGCGGTCGGTCTCGCCATGGGTGCGGCCGCTCTCGGCGCGCCGCCGGCCACCGCGGCGACCGCAGGCACCCCGGACGCCGGCAAGGTCAACCCGGTCACCGTGCTCGACTCACTGGCCCGCAGCGGGGTCCCCGCGGAGCACCGGAACGAGATCCCGCGGCTGTCCGGCCAACTGGGGGGCCTGAACCACCTGCACGACGTCAACCAGCTCCACCAGGCCACCGATCTGGTCGCACCGGTCACAGGGCTGCTCCCGGCCGTCCAGTAGCGCGGCGACGACGCGAGGCCCCCGGTCGACGGCCGGGGCCTTGACATTCCCCGGGGTCTGCCGGAGCATCGCGATGATCAGTGAATAGGATTTCACCACGCGAACAAGGGAAGTCGTCGTGCCCGTCTCCCGCGAACTGCTCATCGGCGGCGAGGACGTGCCCGCCGCGTCCGGCCGCACCACGGTCGACGTCAACCCCTACACCGGTGATGTGTACGCCACGGTGGCGGCGGCCGGGCCGGAGGACGTCCGGCGCGCGGTGGACGCGGCGGACGCGGCCTTCCCCGCCTGGGCGGCCCTGGCCCCCTTCGCCCGTCGCGCGATCTTCCTCAAGGCGGCCGACCTGCTGGACGCCCGTGGCGAACAGGTGGCCGAGATCATGGCGCACGAGGCGGGCGGCACCCGGCCCTGGGCCTACTTCAACGTGGCCCTCGCCGCGAACATCCTGCGCGAGGCGGCAGCCGCGATCACCGCCCCCCGGGGTGAGGTCCTCAGCGCCCAGGAGGCGGGCGCGCTCGGACTCGCGGTGCGCGAAGCGCTGGGCGTGGTGGCCGCGTTCGCCCCGTGGAACGCGCCGGTCATCCTCGGCGTACGGGCTGTGGCGGCGCCGCTCGCCGCGGGCAACACGGTGGTCGTCAAGCCCAGCGAGGACGCGCCGATCGCCTGCGGGCTGCTGGTCGCGGACGTGCTGCGTGAGGCCGGGCTGCCGGACGGCGTGCTGAACGTGGTCACCAACGCCCGCGAGGACGCGGCCGAGATCGCCGAGGCGCTGATCGGCGACGAGCGGGTGCGGGCGGTCAACTTCACCGGCTCCACGGACGTGGGCCGGATCATCGGTGAACTGGCCGCGCGTCACCTCAAGCCGGCCGTCCTGGAGCTGGGCGGCAAGAACGCGGTCATCGTGCTGGACGACGCCGACGTGGACTACGCCGTCGACGCGGTCACCTTCAGCGTGTTCATGAACGCCGGGCAGATCTGCATGTCCGGCGACCGGATCCTCGTCCACGAGTCCCTCGCCGAGGAGTTCACGGAGAAGTTCACCACCAAGGTGGCCTCGCTGCGGGCAGGTGATCCGGCGCATCCGCAGACCGTGGTCGGGCCGCTGGTCAGTCCGTCGGCCGCGCAGCGGGTGGCCGGCCTGGTGCGGGACGCGGTGGCCAAGGGGGCCAAGGTCCTCGTCGGAGGGGAGCCCGAGGGCGCGGTGCACCCGGCGACCGTCCTCACCGGTGTGGCGAAGGATGCGGAGCTGTACCACGCCGAGTCGTTCGGCCCGGTGTGTGTGCTGCAGACGTTCGCCGACGACGACACCGCGGCCGACCTCGCCAACGACACCGAGAACGGGCTGACCTGCGGCATCATCACCGAGAACGCCACCCACGGGCTGTCCGTCGCACGCCGGGTGCGCACCGGCATCGTGCACATCAACGACCAGTCGGTGGCCGACGAACCGCACGCGCCCTTCGGCGGCATGAAGGCCTCCGGTTACGGCCGCTTCGGTGGACGCTGGGGCATAGAGGCGTTCTCCAACACCCGCTGGGTCACCATCGCCACCCAGCACGCCCACTACCCCTTCTGACCTCGTTCACCGTCGCTGCTTCCTGCCCCCGGGCTGCCCTGCGTGCCGGGGCAGGCCCATGTCCTCGGGCGAACGGCTGAATCCCGGCCTTGATCTCCGCGGCTTTTAAGGCAGTCGTTTGACTGACCTGTGTGACTGGGATTGCCTGACGGCGCGGGGGCCACCGCATCGGAGGAGAAGCCGTGACCTTTCCCCAGGAGCCGCTGAGCTATCCGCTGTCGAGCGACAGCCCGCTGGAGCCGCCCGCCGAATGGGCCGCACTGCGGCGTGAGTGCCCCATCGCCCGGGTGACGCTGCCCAGCGGCGACGAGGCGTCGCTGCTGACCCGCTACGAGGACGTCAAACAGGTCCTGTCCGACGAGCGGTTCACCCGCCGGCTGGACGCCGACGACGCGGCCCGCATCACGGCCACCGAGTCGGGCGGCGTGTTCAGCAACGAGATGGCACTGGCGATCCCGCAGAGCGGCGAGGCGCACCGGCGCTGGCGCCGGATGGTGACCAAGTGGTTCACCGCCAAGCGCATGGCCGCACTGCGGCCGGGCATCGAGGCGATGGCCGACCGGCTCGTCGACGCCATGGTCGAGCGTGGGCAGCCCGCGGACCTCAAGGCGAGCCTCGCCTTCCCGCTTCCGGTGTGGGTGATCTGCGACCTGCTCGGCGTCCCCGACTCGGACCGGGACCGGTTCTCGTACTGGTCCGATGCCCTGCTCAACCTCACCCGCTACACACAGGAGGAGGTCGACGAGGAGGAGGCCGAGTTCAACGCCTACATGACCGAGCACCTCGCCGCCAAGCGGGCCGCGCCCGGGGACGACCTGCTCGGCGAACTGATCGTCGCCACCGGACCCGACGGCTACCGGATGTCCGACCGGGAACTGGTCGCCACCGGCAGGGGCCTGCTCGTCGCCGGGCACGAGACCACCGCCAACATGATCGGGAAGATGGTGGCCATGCTGCTGTCCGACCGGAGCCGCTGGGAGCGGCTGCTGGGGGACCGCTCGCTGGTGCGCTCCGCGGTGGAGGAGGCGCTGCGGTTCGACGCCAACGCCGGGATCGGCATGCCGCGCTACATCGGAGAGGAGGTCGAGGTCGCTGGGACCGTCCTGCCGCGCGGCACGACCGTGATGTGCAGCATGGCCGCCGCCAACCGGGACGAGACCGCCTTCGAGGACGCCGATGAGATGGCACTCGACCGCAGCCCCAACCCGCATCTGGCCTTCGGTGTCGGCGCGCACTCCTGCCTGGGTCAGGCCCTGGCCCGCACCGAACTGCAGACCGTGCTCGACGTGCTGTTGCGTAGGCTTCCCAGTCTGGACCTCGCCGTTGCGGCCGAGGACCTCCGCCCGCTCGAGGGACTGGTCGTCGGAGGGCTGAGCGAAGTCCCCGTACGGTGGTGATCATGGCCGGCAGGGCGGTGCGGGCAGAGCAGGTGAGCGCTACCCGGACGCTGATCCTGACCGCGGCGGAGCGGCTGTTCGCCGAGCGCGGGGTCCACGCTGTGTCCAACCGTCAGGTCAGCGAGGCCGCCGGCCAGGGCAACAACGCCGCGGTCGGCTACCACTTCGGCACCAAGGCCGATCTGGTGCGCGCGATCGTACGGTGGCACGCCGACCCCATCGAGAAGATCCGCCTGCGGCTGCTGGACGGGACGCGCGGCTCCACGGACGTACAGGACTGGGTGTCCTGCCTGGTGCGCCCCGTAGCCGAGCACCTCGCCACGCTGGGCAGCCTCACCTGGTTCGCGCGGTTCTGCGCCCAGGTGATGACCGACCCGGCCATGCGCGCCATCATGATCGAGGAGTCCCTGACCTCCCCGTCGCTGCGCGAGGTGCTCGACGGCCTGGACCGCTGCCTTCCCGACCTCCCCCCGGAGATCCGGGCCGAACGCGGCGAGATGACCCGCGAGTTGATCCTGCACATGCCCGCCGAACGGGAACGCGCCCTCGCCGACGGCATGCCCACCTCGCGAGCCACCTGGCACGACGCCGCCACCGGCCTGATCGACGCGATCGTCGGCCTCTGGCTGGCTCCCGTGACCCGCGACGGGTGACGACGTCCGCTCACCGCCTCGAGTACGCCTGGGCTTCGTCATGAGTGATTCCCGGCCCGGCCGCCGACCGCCGTCTTGGGCCGTCGGTGGCCACCGCCGCTCGCTGTGTCCGCAGCCAATGCCCGTCCGGAGTACATGGGCCGGGCTCACCAGGAGCCCGGCCGTCGGGCCGGGACGGCTTCGCACAGCGTGTCAGCCGTGGCCCTCGCGCTCCCCGTCGTGGTGGTGCTCGCAGCAGATGCCCGGGCCGTGCGACGGCCCGTCGTCCTGCGGGGCGTCAGCCGCTCCGGCCTGCGCCAGGCACTCTGCCCGCTGGGCCGTCTCGACCATCCTGTGGCTGTCCGACGCGGCGTTGGCCAGGCTCGCACAGCACACCGTCAGCAACAGGGCGCCCGCGACGAACGGCAGGGTCCGTCGTGGGGGAGGCGGCGCGAGCAACGCCCGTACGCGCTGGGGTACCGCGCCCCCGGTCGCGGAGAGCACGGCCGGGCGCGAGGCGCCGGCGGACGCCAGGGCCGCCCGTCCCACCGCACGCGCGACGACCGTACGGCTGCCGATCCGCGCCGCGGCCTCCTCGTCGGCCCACCGCTCCAGCACGAAGCCGCCCGCGTCGGCCAGTGGGCGCAGCAGCGGATTCACGGCCGCGGCGAGCCGCCACACGGTCTGGAACAGATGGTGCCTGCCGCGCAGATGGGCCCGCTCGTGCGCCAGCAGGGCCTCCCGTTCGCCGTCGCCGAGGCAACGCAGCATGCCCCGGGACACCACGATCCGCCCGGGCGTGCCCGGCAGTGCGAAGGCCTGCGGCACGGCGTCGTCGAGCACGGCCAGCTCCGTGTCGCCGGGCAGCCGCGCGCACTCCCGCCGGGCCCACGCGACCCGGCGGGCCTGCCGTACGGCGGCGACGGCCAGCGACACGACGCCCGCGGCCAGGGCGAGCGCGCTGACCGCCGCGACGGCCAGCGACACCGGGTCCTCGGCGCGCAGCGCGGACACCGACCAGCGGCCCTCCGCGGCGACCTCGGGGATCTGGGCGAGGCCGGTGAACGCCAGCAGGGCCAGCGATCCCATCCAGCCCGCCGCCGTCACCAGCGCCGCGCACGCCAGCGCCCACGCGGCCGGGCGCGGCGCGAGGGTGCGGGCCGGCCGCGGTGCGAGCACCGTGAGCGCGGCGGTGACCAGGAACGGAACGTAGACACTGATCAGCACGGGCTCAGCGCCCCTCGGGCTGGTGTCCGTCGTGTCCGGCGAGCAACCGCTGCAGCACCTGCTCGTCCTCCTCGGACAGTTCGGAGACGAACCGGGTCAGCACCGCCTCGCGGTCGGTGCCGCCCTCCAGCAGCGTGTGCATGCGTTCGGCGGTGTGGGACGCCTCGTCCCGGGCCGGCGCGTACGCATAGCCGCGCCCCTCTCGGTGCCGCACGACCATGCCCTTGTCGTACAACCGGGACAGGATCGTCAGCACGGTCGTGTACGCCAGGTCGCCCGGCAGCCGGTCGCGGGTCTCACGTGCGGTCAGTGGACCGTCGGCCGCCCAGAGGGCCGCCAGCACACCGCTCTCCAGCTCTCCACGCGCCCGCCTGCCGGATGCCCCGCCGGACTCCGGGTTCCTCCGGTCGTGCACCGTGGTTCACCTCCCCCTTCTGTTCGGCCTACAGACTACCCGGCGAGCTACTACTAGCTGTCGGAAGTATGCTCCGGGCTTCTGAACGTGAACTACTACTTGTTGTAGAGTTCCGCCGCTCCACTCATGTGCGGAGGAAAGCCCATGCCCCACCCCGGACGTACCGCCCCCGCGCCCGCGCTCGCGGCCGCCGTCCCGCGCCCCAGAGCGGCGACGGAGCCCTCGGGACGGGTCGCCATCGTCTCCGCGAGCGTCGGCGCCGGTCACGACGGTGCCGCCACCGAACTCTCCCGCCGGCTCACGGCGCACGGGCTCCTGGTCGACCGGTTCGACCTGCTGGACCTGCTGCCCGCCCGGCTCGGCCGCGCCGTTCAGGAGGGCTACCACCGGATGCTCGTCCGGGCTCCCTGGGCCTACCAGCGGATCTACTCCAGCACCGAGCGCGCCGGAGGCGGCGGCCCCGCGGCCCGGGCGCTGCTGCGTGCCGCCGAGGACCGGGTGCTGCGTGCCCTGCCCCCGGGCACCGGCGCGGTCGTCTCCACCTACCCGGGGGCCAGCCGGGTCCTGGGCGGCCTCCGCCTCGACGGCCGGCTGAGCGTCCCGGTGCTGACGTATCTGACCGACTTCTCGGTGCATCCGCTGTGGGTGGCGGACGGCGTCGACATCCACCTCGCCGCGCACGCCGTACCCGCCGCCCAGGCGCGCGCCGCCGGGGCCCGGGACGTCCGCGTGTGCGGACCGGTGGTCGACCCGCGGTTCCGCCCCTGCGGCACGGGGGAGCGGAGCCGGGCCCGGGCGCGCTTCGGGCTTCCGGAGCACGCCCCGCTGGCCCTGCTCGTCGCCGGGTCCTGGGGCGTCGGCCCGGTCCGCCAGGTGGCCAGGGAACTGCGCGACTGCGGCGCGGCCGTCCCGGTCGTGGTCTGCGGCCGCAACGAAGCCCTGGCCCGGCAGTTGCACGCGGACGGCATCGAACACGCCTACGGCTGGGTCGACGACATGCCCGGCCTGATGCACGCCGCCGACGTCCTGGTGCAGAACGCCGGCGGTCTCACCTCGCTGGAGGCGTTCGCCGCGGGCCTGCCCGTTGCCAGCTACCGCTGCATACCGGGCCACGGGCCGGCCAACGCCGCCGCCCTGGACGAGGCCGGCGTCGCCGTCTGGATCCGCGACCCGGCCGACCTCAAGGCCGTGCTGTGCGACCTGATCGACGGCCCGCTGGGGCGGCGGCAGAGCGCGGCGGGCCTCGCCGTGTTCGCCACGGCCCTCGACGCAGGCCCCGCGGCCGAGATAGCACGCGTCCACCGCTTCGGAGTGCGGCACCGCACCCCGCTCCGCGTCACCCGACGGCCGCGTCGGCTCGCCGCGACCGCCGCCGTGGCGTGCGCCGTGTGGGCCTGCGCCGTGGGGACCGGGATCGCGACGACGTACGACGGCCCGGGGCTGATGCGCGCCATCGGCCACGGCCTGGACCTCGACGACCTCCCCCCGGGCCACGGCCCCCGATCGGAAGGCCACCACTCGTGACCCCCGCGCGCCCGATCCGCACCGCGGCTCTGGCTGCCCTGCCCGCCCTCGCCGCCCTGCACGCCGCGCCCGTCGTCTCGACCTTCGGGCCGCTGCGCAACCGCGTCATGCCCCGCCTGGCGGGCCGGGGCCGCCCCGACCACGTCGCCCTCACCTTCGACGACGGACCCGACCCCGCCTCCACCCCGCGCTTCCTGCGGCTGCTGGCCGACCGCGGGCTGCACGCCACCTTCTTCCTGCTCGGCGGCCAGGCGGAGCGCGCACCCGGCCTGGTCCGCGAGATCGCCGCGGCGGGCCACGAGATCGGCGTCCACGGCAGGCTGCACCGCCCGCTGCTGATACGTGGCCCGCGTGCCACCTACGACGACCTCGCCCGCGCCCGCGACCTCGTCACGGACCTCACCGGACGCCGGCCCCGGCTCTTCCGGCCGCCGTACGGTGTCATGTCGACCGCCGCCCATCTGGCCGCCCGCCGCCTCGGCCTGACCCCGGTGCTGTGGACCTGCTGGGGCGAGGACTGGACCGCCCGCGCCACACCCCAGTCCGTGTACGCGACGGTCACGGCCGACCTGGACGGCGGCGGTACGATCCTGCTCCACGACTCCGACTGCACCTCGGCGCCGGGAGCGTGGCGCTCGGCGCTCGGTGCCCTGCCCCGCATCCTCGACACCTGCGAGCAGCTGGGGTTCACCGTCGGCCCGCTGCGGGAGCACGGCTGGCTCGGCTCAGGAAGTTACTTGAGTTAGGCAACAATGGGCTAAGCTCGCGGGTATGCCCCCTTCGCAGCCACCCTCCCTCCCCGCCTCCCCGGAAGTGGTCGAGATCGAGCGCGCGCTCAACCGCATCACCTATCTGAGCACGCGCGCCCGGCAGCACGACCGTCTGATGGCCCTGGCCGGTGTGCCCCTCGACCGCGCCGCAGTCGCGCTGCTGCGGCAGATCGCCGACTCCGAGCCGCTGCGCCCGGGGGAGCTGGCAAACCGGCTCGGAGTCGAGGCCTCCCATGTGACCCGGCAGGTGCAGCACCTGGAGAAGACCGGCCACGTCAGGCGGGTGCCCGACCCCGACGACCGCCGCGCCCAGCGCATCGAGCTCACGCCCCAGGGCCAGGAGGCCATCGACCGTATCCGCGCCGCGGGCGTCCGCGGCATGCAAGCGGCCCTCGCCGCGTGGTCGCCCGACGACCTGAGGCAGCTGGCCACGCTGTTCCACCGCATGGTCGACGACTTCCTGGCCGCCGCTGTCGACGACGAGGCCTTTCAGGAGATCCTCGAGACCGCGCGCCCCTAGCCCTCCTGACCCGGCACGTCAGCCGGCGGTGGCGAGGAACTGGGTCGCGGCCAGTTCGGCGTAGAGCGGGTCCGCCGCGACCAGTTCCCGGTGCGTGCCGACCGCGCGGACCCGGCCCGCGTCCATGACCACGATCCGGTCGGCCATCGTCACCGTGGACAACCGGTGCGCCACCACCAGCACCGTCGTGGACCGCGCCACGTCCGCGACCGTGTCCCGCAGCGCCGCCTCGTTCACCGCGTCGAGCTGCGACGTCGCCTCGTCGAGCAGCAGCAGGCGCGGACGGCGCAGCAGTGCCCGGGCGATCGCCACCCGCTGGCGTTCGCCGCCGGACAGCTTGGTCCCGCGGTGCCCGACCAGGGTCTCCGGACCACGCGGAAGCCGCTCCACCAGGGCCTCGAGCCGTGTCGTCTTCAGCACCCGCTCCAGGTCGGCGTCGTCGGCCTCCGGGTTGCCGAGCAGCAGGTTGTCGCGCAGCGACCCGGACAGCACCGGGGCGTCCTGCTCCACATAGCCGATCGCGGCCCGCAGCTCGGACAGCTCCCACTCCCTCACGTCCCGGCCGTCGAGCCCGACGCTGCCCGACTCTGCGTCGTAGAACCGCTCGATCAGCGAGAACACGGTCGTCTTGCCCGCACCGGACGGGCCCACGAACGCGGTCATGCCCCGCGCCGGCACCGCGAACGACACACCGTGGTGCACATACGGCAGGTCGTCGGCGTACCGGAAGCGCACCTCCTCGAAGGCGACCGCGGCCGGCCGCGCACCGGGGGAGGGCAACGACACCGGCCGGGCCGGAGGCTCGGCGGGCAGCCGCAGCGCCTCCTGGATGCGGGCGAGCGCCGCGGCGCCCGTCTGGTACTGGGTGATCGCCCCGACCACCTGCTGGATCGGCGACATCAGATAGAAGACGTAGAGCAGGAAGGCGACCAGCGTGCCCACGCCGATGGCCCCGGTCGCGACCCGGGCACCGCCCACCGCCAGTACCGTGATGAAGGCGATCTGCATCGCGAGCCCCGCCGTGTTGCCCGCCGCAGCGGACCACTTGGCGGCCCGCACGCTCTGCCGCCAGGACTCCTCGGCCGCCGCGTGCACGGCCTCCTCCTCGCGGCGCTCGGCACCGGACGCCTTGACCGTGCGCAGCGCGCCGAGGACCCGTTCCAGGGATGCGCCCATCGCGCCGACCGCGTCCTGCGCCCGGCGGCCGGCCCGGTTGATGCGCGGCACGATCGCCCCCAGCACCACACCCGCGCCCACGATCACCGCGACCGTGACACCCAGCAGCACCGGATCGACCAGGCCCATCATCACCACCGTCGCGACCAGCGTCAGCCCCCCGGCGCCGAGGCCGACAAGCGAGCCGGTGGTCACCTCCCGCAGCAGGGTGGTGTCGGAGGTGATCCGGGCCATCAGGTCGCCGGGCTCGGTGCGGTCCACGGCGGATATCCGCAGCCGCAGCAGATACGACGTGAGGGCGCGCCGCGCACCGAGCACCACCGACTCGGCGGTGCGCCGCAGCACGTAGGAGCCCAGGGCGCCCACCGCGGCGTTGGCGACCACCAGCACGGACATGCCGAGCAGCGCCTTGGTGATGGGCCGGTCGTGCGACAGGTCGCCGATCAGCCCACGGGCCACAAGCGGCAGCAGCAGCCCGGTGGCCCCGGTGACCAGCTCGAGGAGCGCGCCCGCGAGCAGCGCCCACCGGTGCGGTCGTACATATCCGAGGAGCAGCCGCCACGCGGGCGGCACCGGCTCGGCAGGAGCTTGCGTCTCAGCGATGCTCACGGCTTTCCTTGTGGCGTAGGGGTGTTCAGCCTACGGGGGCCGTGTCCCGCGGACGTCACCCGTTCCCCGGGTCCGCCGCCCGGTCGATCTGACTTCCGCCGCGCGGAATACGTGCGGAGGACGTGCTCCCCGCGCAAGGATCATGTGTGTGGGCCGCAGTGGCCCGCACCGGGCGCGCACGGCGCCCGCACCACCGACGGAAGGCAGCAGCACCATGGCGCAGGAAGTACGCGGCGTGATCGCCCCTGGCAAGGACGAGCCGGTGCGGGTCGAGACGATCGTCGTACCGGACCCGGGCCCTGGTGAGGCGGTGGTGAAGGTCCAGGCGTGCGGGGTGTGCCACACCGACCTGCACTACAAGCAGGGCGGCATCAGCGACGACTTCCCGTTCCTGCTCGGCCACGAGGCCGCCGGGATCGTCGAGTCGGTCGGCGACGGCGTCACCGAGGTCGCCCCCGGCGACTTCGTCGTCCTGAACTGGCGGGCGGTGTGCGGGAAGTGCCGCGCGTGTCTGCGCGGCCGCCCCTGGTACTGCTTCGACACCCACAACGCCGAGCAGAAGATGACCCTCGCCTCGACCGGGCAGGAACTCTCCCCGGCCCTCGGCATCGGCGCCTTCGCGGACAAGACGCTGGTCGCGGCCGGACAGTGCACCAAGGTCGACCCGTCCGTCTCCCCGGCCGTGGCAGGCCTACTCGGCTGCGGGGTGATGGCCGGCATCGGCGCCGCCATCAACACCGGAGGCGTCGGCCGCGGGGACTCGGTCGCGGTCATCGGCTGCGGCGGAGTCGGCGACGCGGCGATCGCCGGATCGTACCTGGCGGGGGCCGCGAAGATCATCGCCGTGGACATCGACGACCGCAAGCTCACCACCGCGAGGGAACTGGGCGCGACCCACACCGTCAACTCCAGGGAGACCGACCCCGTCGAGGCGATCCGCGAGCTGACCGGCGGCTTCGGCGCGGACGTCGTCATCGAGGCGGTCGGCCGCCCGGAGACGTACCAGCAGGCCTTCTACGCCCGCGACCTGGCCGGCACCGTCGTCCTCGTCGGCGTCCCCACCCCCGAGATGAAGCTCGAACTGCCGCTGCTCGACGTCTTCGGACGCGGCGGAGCCCTGAAGTCCTCCTGGTACGGCGACTGCCTGCCCACCCGGGACTTCCCGATGCTGATCGACCTGCACCTGCAGGGACGGCTGCCGCTGGAGAAGTTCGTGACCGAGACCATCGCCCTCGACGAGATCGAGAAGGCCTTCGAGCGGATGCACCACGGCGACGTGCTGCGCTCGGTGGTGATGCTGTGATGACCGCCCGCATCGACCGCCTCGTCACCTCCGGCACCTTCTCCCTGGACGGCGGCACCTGGGACGTCGACAACAACGTGTGGATCGTCGGCGACGACCACGAGGCGGTCGTCATCGACGCCGCCCACGACGCCGACGCGATCGCCGAGGCCGTCGGCGACCGGCGGCTGCGCGCCATCGTGTGCACCCACGCCCACAACGACCACATCGACGCCGCCCCCGCCCTCGCCGAGCGGACCGGCGCGCAGATCTGGCTGCACCCCGACGACCTGCCGCTGTGGAAGCTCACCCACCCCGACCGCCTCCCCGACCACTGGCTGGCCGACGGCCAGGTCATCGAGACGGCCGGCACCGACCTGACCGTCCTGCACACCCCCGGCCACGCGCCCGGCGCGGTCTGCCTCTACGACGCGGGCCTCGGCACCGTCTTCACCGGCGACACCCTCTTCCAGGGCGGCCCCGGGGCGACCGGACGCTCCTACTCCCACTTCCCGACGATCATCGACTCGATCCGTGACCGGCTGCTGACCCTCCCGCCCGACACCGTGGTCCGCACGGGACACGGCGAGACGACGACCATCGGCGACGAGGCGCCCCACCTCGAGGAGTGGATCGCCCGCGGCCACTGAGCCGGCAACACCCCGGCACCAACCGCACGCGAAAAGGCGACAGAAGATGTCCGGCTTCCGCGAGACCGTTGACGCGCAACGGTCCAACGAACGCGGAGGTCGGACATGCCGGGACCACTTCAGGGCAAGGTGGCACTCGTCGCCGGGGCGACGCGGAGCGCGGGGCGGGGCATCGCCGTGGAACTCGGCGCGGCCGGGGCCACGGTCTACGCCACCGGGCGCAGCACGCGCGAGCGGCGCTCCGAGTACGACCGGCCCGAGACCATCGAGGACACCGCCGACCTGGTGACCGCGGCCGGTGGGTACGGCATCGCCGTACCCACCGACCACCTCGTCCCCGCCCAGGTGCGCGCCCTGGTGGACCGCATCGACCGCGAACAAGGGCGCCTCGACATCCTCGTGAACGACGTCTGGGGCGCCGAGAAGCTGTTCGAGTGGGACACCCCCGTATGGGAACACGATCTCGACAAGGGACTGCACCTGCTGCGGCTCGCCCTCGACACCCACGCCATCACCAGCCACCATGCGCTGCCCCTGCTGCTGCGCACCCCCGGCGGCCTGGTCGTGGAGATGACCGACGGAACCGCCGAGTACAACCGCGACACCTACCGGGTCTCCTTCTTCTACGACATCGCCAAGGCGGCCGTGCTGCGCATGGCGTTCGCCCTCGGCCACGAACTCGTGCCACGCGGCGCCACCGCGGTCGCCCTGACCCCCGGCTGGCTGCGCTCGGAGCTCATGCTCGAGCTGTACGGGGTGACGGAGGACGACTGGCGCGACGCCCTCGAGCGCGAACCCCACTTCTGCATCTCCGAGAGCCCGTACTACGTCGGCCGGGCCGTCGCCGCGCTGGCCGCCGACCCGGAGGTCTCCCGCTGGAACGGCGCGTCGCTCTCCAGCGGGCGGCTCGCCCAGGTCTACGGCTTCACCGACCGGGACGGCAGCCGCCCCGACGCCTGGCGCTACCTCGTCGAGGTGCAGGACGCGGGCAGGCCGGCGGACGCGACGGGGTACCGCTGACCCCGGCAGCCGCCGTGCGGCGGGGCTGAAGGGCGCCCAGGATGGGCAGGGAACACGTCGTCCTGGGCGACGGCGCCACCCCCGGAGGCGACGACGGTCGGCTCCGATCGGTCCGCGGCGCCCGTCCCCGCCCCGCTCCGACGAAAGCAGGAGTCGCATGCAGTACGTGAAGCTCGGTTCGACGGGTCTCGAGGTGTCCCGGATCTGCCTGGGCTGTATGAGCTTCGGCCTGCCCGACCGCGGCACCCATACCTGGACCCTCGACGAGGAGGCCTCCCGGCCGCTGATCCGCCGGGCACTCGACGCCGGCATCACCTTCTTCGACACCGCCAACGTCTACTCGGACGGCACCAGCGAGGAGATCGTCGGCCGGGCGCTCGCCGAGTACGCCCGCCGCGACGAGATCGTCCTGGCGACCAAGGTGCACGGCCGGATGCGGCCCGGCCCCAATGGCGGCGGCCTGTCCCGCAAGGCGATCCTGACGGAGATCGACCACAGCCTGCGCCGCCTCGGCACCGACTACGTCGACCTCTACCAGATCCACCGCTTCGACCCCACGACCCCCGTGGAGGAGACGATGGAGGCCCTGCACGACGTGGTCAAGGCGGGCAAGGCCCGCTACATCGGTGCCAGTTCGATGTACGCCTGGCAGTTCTCCAAGGCGCAGTACACGGCCCGGCTGAACGGCTGGACACGCTTCGTCTCCATGCAGAACCACTACAACCTCCTCTATCGCGAGGAGGAGCGCGAGATGCTGCCGCTGTGCGCGGACCAGGGCGTCGGCACCCTGCCCTGGAGCCCGCTGGCCCGCGGGCGCCTCGCCCGTGGCTGGGACGAGACCAGCGAGCGCAGCCGCACCGACGAGTTCGGCAAGAAGCTCTACCAGGAGGGCGACCGGGAGATCGTCGAGGCGGTGGCCTCGGTCGCCTCCGAACGGGGCATCCCGCGCGCCCAGGTCGCCCTCGCCTGGCTGCTGCACCAGGACACCGTCGCCGCACCCATCGTCGGCGTCACCAAGCCCCAGCACATCGACGACGCCGTCGCGGCGGTCGACGTGGACCTCAGCGACAAGGAGATCCAGGCACTCCAGGAGCCGTACACGCCCCACGCGATCAGCGGCCACTGACGCCTGGCCGAACGGAAGGGGCGGTACGCGGCGCGCGTGCCGCCCCCTGTTCTCGGGCGGGCTCTACGCGGAGCCGGCCAGCCATGGCCTCACTTGCCGGCGCGCCTCATGCAGACGGGACTTCAGCGTGCCCAGGGGGACACCGACGCGTTCGGCGACCTCCGCGTACTCCAGCTGGCAGATGTCCCGGTACACCAGCGGCGCCACCAGGTGCGGGTGTTCGCGCTCCAGCCGCTCCAGGGCGTCCAGCAGGTCCACGCGGGACCCGGCGATCACGCTGGTGGTGCGCGGATCCACGTGCTGTGCCGCGTCGATGGTCGCCGGCTGCTCGGCGGCCCGCCGCTTCAGCTCCCGGTACTTCTGCCGGGCGCAGTTGGCGACCACCGTGTACAGCCAGGTGCTGAAGCGGCTGCGGCCCTGGAACGTGGTGATCCGCCGGGCCACCTGCAACAGCACGTCCTGCGCCGCCTCCTCGGCATCCTCCCGGCACGGCAGGAACCGCCCGCAGCGCCGCACCACCTCCGGCTGGATCCGCTGGAGCAGCGCGTCCAGAGCCGCACCGTCACCCGCGGCCGCACGCCGGGCGAGCTCCTCTGCGTCGGCGGCATCCCCCACAGGGAGCTCCCCTCGAAGTCGATCTCCGAACAGGCATGATAGTCGTATGCAGCCCCTGGAGCGGATCGGCCGCTACCGCCTCGAACGCCGCCTGGGCGGCGGCGCCTTCGGCGTCGTCTGGCTCGCCCACGACGACGTCCTCGAAGCGCCCGTCGCGGTCAAAGTGCTCAGCGAGAACTGGGCCGACCGGCTGGACATCCGGGAGCGCTTCCTGTCCGAGGCCCGCCTGCTGCGCCGAGCCGGCTCCAGCCGGGTCGTCCAGGTCTACGACATCGGCGAACTGCCCGACGGCAGGCCGTACTTCGTCATGGAGTACGCCGACTCGGGCACCCTCGCCGACCGGATCACGACCGGTCCGCTCCCCGTCGCCGAGGCCCTGCGCCTGACCGCGCTCACCGCCCGCGCCGCGGCCGCCCTGCACGAGGCCGGCATCGTGCACCGGGACATCAAACCGTCCAACGTGCTGCTGCGGACCGGGCCCGACGGCTGCACCCGGCTGCTGCTGGCGGACCTCGGCCTGGCCAAGAGCCTGGCACAGGCGTCCGGGCTCACCACGGCCGCGGGCTCCGCCGGATACGCCCCACCCGAACAGACCGAACCCGGCTCCGGCATCGACGCACGCGCCGACGTCTACAGCCTCGGCGCCCTCGGCTACCACCTCCTCACCGGCACGGTCCCCGCCCCGCCCGGCAAGGTCCAGCGCCCCGACCGGCTCCGTCCCGACCTGCCGCCCGAGGTCCAGCGGGCGCTGATGCGGGCCATGGAGCCCGACCGTGACCGGCGCTGGCCGACCGCGGAGGCCTTCGCCGACGAGCTCGACCGGCTCGCTGGAGCGTCGTCCGCGCCGGCCCCGCGTCGCCCTCGCCGCCGTCGCGGCGGCGCGGTCCTCGCCCTGGCCGCGGTGGCCGTCGCAGGTGCCGCCGGAGCCGCCACCACCCTGCTGCTGCGGCACCCCGCTGCGGCGGACGTGACCGTGCAGGACTCCACCGGGCGCCTGCACGCCGCCGTGCCCGCGGCCTGGGGCCGCCAGCTGCGCGACGCCGGCTGGAACCCCGAGGAACTGGGCCTGCCGGCCGGGCGGGAGCCCGCCCTCGCCGTCGCCGACGACCTCTCACGCTGGCAGGACCTGAGCACCTCTGTGAACGGGGCGTTCATCGGGCTGAGCGAGCACGGGGACCTCTCCGCCAAGGTGCGCGCACTCGACCACACCGGCTGCCACTACCAGAGCAGCCGCGACTACCGCGGCACGGTCTGGCAGGGCCGCATACGCACCTGGGACGACTGCGACGGCGGCAAGGGCTCCGTGACCGAGGCCGCCCTCGCCCCGGCCGACGGCGCCGACGGACCCCAGGTCTACGTCCAGCTGCGCCAGGACGGCGGCGGCGACCGGACCGAGCGGATCCTGGACTCGGTGCGTGTCACCGGCTGACCACCGACGCGGTGCGACTGGCAGCCGCCCCGCCCGCCGCGGGACGCGCCGCCCGGACCACTGAGGAACGGGCCCTCCCGTACCCCCAAACGCCTCGCGCCAGAGCCGGACGTCGCGAACTTTTCCGCCCGAGCGGGCATCGGACAGAAAGACGGAGCATCTCGGCACCGTCGAGAACGCTCGCGCCCGGCGCGGGCGGCACGAGTTTCAAGGAGCAGTGGACATGGTGACCTTCCGGCGCGGCACAGCGGGCCCCGACCTGGTGCCCCGACAGGCAACGTTCGCCCCGTCGCGACGCCCGGCACTCCCCCAAGCTCTTCGAGCAGGGGGTACCCCCACTCTCGCCGCACCGGCCGAAAGCCCAAGTACGTCCAGTACGAGGGCCTCCGGCCGGCACTCCCCCAAGCTCTTCGAGCAGGGGGTACCCCCAGAGAGCACGCACCGGACGCCGCTCCTTGACGGGCGAACGTTGCCTGCCGGGGCACTGGACGCCATGGACCCCTTCCTGACGGCGCGACGCGTGGTGTCCGCGCTGGGCGCGGTCGCCGCCCTGACCCTGCTCACCGCCTGCGGAAACGACCAGGGCACCGCCGGTGCTCCGCAGAAGCTGCCCGGCACGGCCCAGCCCGCCTCCGGCGACCAGTCGACCGGCGACGGCACCGCGACCAGCAGGGGCGGCACCTCCGCCGACCCCGCGGCGTCGGGCGGCACCCGCACCACGCCCTCCGCGGCGGCCACCGGGGGCGGCACCACGAGCGGCACCCGTTGTCACACGTCCGCACTGCGCGCGTCCGTCGGGGCGAACAACCCGGGAGCCGGTCAGGAGAACTTCCCCCTGGTCCTGACCAATCGCTCCGGGCGCACCTGCACCATCGACGGCTACCCGGGCGCCGCCTTCGTGGACGCCTCCGGCAAGCAACTGGGCCCGGACCCCAAGCGCAGCTCTGGCAGCCCCACGAAGGTCACGCTGGCGCCGGGCAGGAGCGCCTGGGCCGGACTGACCTTCTCCAACCCGGAGGTCAGCGGCGCCCGCACAGCCACCCCCGCAGCCCTCCTGATCACCCCGCCCGACGAGAAGGCCTCCCTGAAGGTGACGTGGCCGGGCGGCGCGGTGCCCGTGTCGGGCAACTCCTCCTCGGTCTTCCTGACGCCCTTCCAGCCCGGCACCGGCGCCTGATCCGCCCTGCCCCTAACCCCGCTGCCCGCTCCGGGGCAGCGGGGTTCGTCATGGAACCGCTGCCGTTGTCACAGGACGGCAACACCTCCCCTGCGCCCCGATCTTTTCCGCCGCCCCCGCCCATCGAACCCGTCGACCCACACGGCACGACGGCTCCGCCCGGAGCCGCACGACGAGGAGACGGGGACGAACATGAACGGCATCTCACGCAGGCGTCTGCTGACCGCGGGGGCGACGGCGGGCGCGCTGGGCGCACTGTCCGCCTGCTCGGCCGGCGGCTGGTCCGTGACCGGCGAGGCCCCCTCGAACGGCAGGGGGACCCCTGAGAACCGGCCCCTGAAGCTCATCGGCGACGGTTCCACCGCGGACACCGGCACCCAGCCGAAGCAGCCCAGGGCGGAGCGACTGAAGCCCGGTCAGCGGCCACCGCAGTTCGTGGTCTTCTCCTGGGACGGCGCGGGAGAGCTGAGCAACAACCTCTTCTCCCGCTTCCGCAAGGTCGCCGCCGACCACGGCGCGTCGATGACCTTCTTCCTCAGCGGCATCTACACGCTGCCGGAGTCCAAGAAACACCTCTACCGTCCGCCACAGCACCCGGTGGGCGCCTCCGCGATCGGCTACCTCGGCGACCGACACATCCACGCCACGCTCCAGCAGGTGCGCGGGGCCTGGCTGGAGGGCCACGAGATCGGCACCCACTTCAACGGCCACTTCTGCGGCGCCGGCGGGGTGCGCGACTGGTCGCCGGCCGAGTGGCGGAGCGAGATCGACCAGGCCGTCCGCTTCGTCACCGAGTGGAAGACCAACACCGGCTTCACCGACCTGGACCCGCTGCCCTTCGACTACCGCAAGGAACTCATCGGCGGCCGCACGCCGTGCCTGGAGGGACAGGCACGCCTGCTGCCCACCGCGGCGGCGCTCGGCTGGAAGTACGACGCCAGCTCGCCCGGGGGCCTGCAGATCTGGCCCGGCAAGGTGCAGGGCGGCCGGATCTGGGACTTCCCCCTGCAGTCCATACCGTTCTCCGGCCACTCCTTCCAGGTCCTGTCGATGGACTACAACATGATGTTCAACCAGTCCGGCGGAAACCCCCTGGGCGACCGCTCCCGGTACGGCGCCTGGCGCGCCCAGGCCCGGGACACCTACCTGGCCGGCTTCCGGCGCGCCCATGACACCAATCGGGCGCCCCTCTTCATCGGCAACCACTTCGAACGCTGGAACGGCGGCATCTACATGGACGCCGTCGAGGAGGCCATCGGACGGATGGCCCAGTACGACGACGTGCGGTTCGTGTCCTTCCGCCAGCTGGTGGCATGGCTGGAGGCCCAGGACCCGGCCGTCCTCAGGAAGCTGCGCACCCTCGCCCCCGGACAGTCGCCGCTCGGCGGCTGGGCGGAGTTCCTGGGCGCGTCCGCGTCAGCCACGGCGACCGCGAACTGAGCGGTCCCTCATCGGCGTTGTCCGCACCGGTAGAGCCGGAGCTGGACGGAGCCCGTGCCGCCGTACGCCGTCGGCGGCACCGCCGTGCAGTGCGTGGTGACCCAGCGCGTGATCGCGGTCGTGGTGGGCGACGCGGCGGTGCCGGTGTGCTGCGCCGTCGCTTCGTACCGGTCACTTCCTCCGTGCTCATCGGCCTTCCGCTGCCGCCCCGCCGCTTGTGTGCCCCGGACGGCGACGTAGTGCAGTTCACCGGAGTCGACGAGCCGGCCGAGTCCGTCGGGGGAGGGGAAGGGGACCTGTCCGGTGAAGCCGCCCATGGCCAGCACGGACGCGTTGGCTGCGATGATGTAGGGGGCGGCATCCGCCCAGTCCGGCATGGCCGCGAGGTACTTCGCCCCGTCCCGGTGTGCCGTCAGGTAGGCCAGGAGCCGTGTGCGCGGCGGCGTGAGCCGGTTCGGTCCGCCGCCCCCCGAGAGGCCGGCGGGTCCGACCCTGCCCATGCCGCCGGGCTGGTTGTAGCGCGGGGACAGCGCCGAGGCCGACCACGCGGCCGGTATCAGCAGCACCGCGGCGAGACCGGCCGCCAGGCCGGCCACGGCTGTCCGTGGCCGGCGGGCCGCCAGAGCACGGCCTACGCCGGTGAGCACCAGGGACAGGACGCACAGGCCGACGGCGGCGGGAGCCAGCCACCCGAAGAAGTGGCGGTAGTACAGCGTCAGGGCCGCGGCCCACAGGACGTTCGCGGCGGTCACCGCCGGAAGGACCCAGGCATGGCGGCCGCCGGCCCGGTACGCCCCCCAGGCCCGCACCAGCCCGGCACCGCTCAGGGCCGCGAGGGCCACGGCGACGACGCCCATGTAGTACGTGTGGCCGGTGACGCTGCCGAAGCTGAACGCGGCGAAGAAGGTGGCCAGCCACACCCCCCACAGCAGATACCCGGCGAGCACCGGATCGGTGCGGGGGACAAGGCGGCGCCGCGCGGCGGCGAGACCCCACACAAGGCCGCACCCGGCCAGTGGGTAGAGCCAGCCCGTCTGGGTGGCGAGACCCGGGCTGAACATCTTCAGCACGCTGTTGCCCATGCCCGGACCCCTGTGGTGGGCTCGCCCCGCGGTGTGGCCGGTGCCTCCGGCCTCCCTGGCTGAACTGCCCTTGCCCGAGCCGCTGTCGGTGGCCGCGTGGTCCGGGCCCGTCTCGCCGGCGACGACACTGCCCGTGTCCGCCGCGTCCACGCCCAGCGAGGTGAACCGGGTCAGAAAGTTGTAGCCCACGACCATGCCCACGGCCGAGTTGTTCGTGGTGCCGTCTATGTAGGGACGCGACTGAGCGGGGACGGCGGTCGCCACGGCCACCCAGGAGGCCGACACCGCCACGGCGACCGCGCCGGTCACCGCGACACGGCCGATCCTGCGCCGCAGGGTGGTGGGGGCGGCCACCAGATAGGTGACGGCCAGGGCCGGCAGCACCGCCCAGGCCTCCAGCATCTTGCACTGGAACGCCACCCCGACCCAGACGCCGGCCGCCAGCAGGGGGCGCAGCCGGGCCCGCGCGACGGCCCGCCAGGTGGCCTCGGCGGCCAGGAGCAGCAGCAGGACGAACGGCGCGTCCTCCACGATCGACCGGCCCAACCCCACGGCCACCGGGGTGAGCGTCAGGAACGCCGCGGCCAGCAGCCCCGCCGGGACCCCGGCCCAGCGGCGCACCAGCAGGTGCAGGAGGAGGACGCAGGCCACGCCCTCGATCGCCTGGGGCAGCACCAGTGCCCAGGGGTGGAAGCCGAAGACCATGGCCGACAGCGCCTGCGGCCACAGGAAGCCGGGCTCCTTGTCGAGGGTGATGGAGTTGCCCGGGTCGAACGAACCGAAGAAGAACGCCACTGGGTTGTCGGTCATGCTGCGCACGGCGGCGGCGTAGAACGTGTGGTAGACGCTGTGGTCGATGCCCCACATGCAGAGAACCGCCGCGAGCGCCGCTATGGCCCCCAGTACCGGGAGTTCGTAGCGCGGCCGTGGCGGCCGTGGGCTTTGGGGAGGCAGCCCTCCGCCGTGCGTGCCGGCCCCGGCGGTCGCGGTCGCCGTACCCCTCGCCGGCGTCGCGTCGCGCGCTGCGGTCTGCTCCGAATGAGCGCTGAGCATAGGTGGCCTTCCCGGACTGCCGCTGTCTTCTCACCGTCGCGTCGGCCCGTTGAGCGGCACGTGCGACCGGATGATCCGACTATGAAGAAGTAGGCATTCCGTGGCCGTGTTGCATGAGAGGTACAGGATGTCGGTAAGAGCCCGCTCCTTTCGGACGGGCGCCCGACGCGGAGATGGCGCGCCGGTGACCGGAGCATTGCGGAAGGGGTAACAGGCCTCCGGCCCGCCCGACGGCTGCGGACGGGCCGGACGTCGTGGACCGAAGGGGAGTCGGCGGTAGGGTCAGGACCCGGTGCGGTGAAGGGCGGCGAACACCCCGCGGTGCTCACCGCCGTCCGGCGAGCGCCAGCCCGCGGTGACATGGCCCGTGGCGTCGGCCGGTGCCGTTTCCCCGGGTTCCAGGACGCGCGTCACGCGGAGGTTCAGCGACGAGGGGGCCGCGGAGCCGGTCGCGTGCATGGTGACGAGGGTGTCGTGGGATCCGTCGGTCACGGTCGTCGTGACGCCCCCGGTCGCCGCCGGCGTACCCGTGAACCGGACGGTGACGGACGGGTCGGGGGTGTCGGACCGGCTCTGCGCCTGGGGTTCGGCGCGGCCCTGGAGCAGCGCCAGCAACTGAGCGACGAGCACCGGGTCGTGCGTACCGTCGTAGATCCATCGCCGTCCCAGCACACCGTGCTCGGAGGTGCCGACGAGCGCCTGTTCGGCTCCTTCGAGGGGCGCGCCGCGGTAACTCAGCGGTACGTGGTACGAGACCGGCGCCGGTCCGGACTCGTCGGTGGCCACCAGGAACTCGATCCCGACCTCGCCCTCCGGGTCGTCCAGCCGGAACCCGCCGGTCCTGGACAGCTCCGGCGCGCGGCCCGTGCCGACGTACCAGGGCCGGGTGGGGAGCCAGACGGTGAGGAGTTCCAGCTTGGTGGGGGTCATCGTGGTGTTGTGGATGATCGCCATGCCGGCGAACCTATCCAATCCCTCCCGCCGATGCTGCGGTGAAGGAGTGAAGGAATACGTCCTGTCGGCCGGGGGGCGGTACGGAAGCAGGGCATTGGGAAGAGAATGTTCGATCCCTTCAGGTTGGACCGCACGATGACACACCTCACCGGACAGACGACCGCCCGCGGCACCGCCCTGCTCGCCGACCCGTTGCTCAACAAGGGCACGGCCTTCACCCGCGAGGAACGCGCGGAACTCGGCCTGGACGGACTGCTGCCGCCCGCCGTGGAGACCCTCGAGGAGCAGGTCGGCCGCGCCCACCAGGCGTTCCTCGGCTACGACAAGCCGCTCAACCGGCACATCTACCTGCGGCAGCTGCAGGACACCAACGAGGTGGTGTTCTACCGCCTGATCACCGAACACCTCGAGGAACTGCTGCCGATCGTCTACACCCCGACCGTCGGGGAGGCGTGCCGCCGCTTCAGTGAGATCTACCGGCGGCCCCGCGGCCTGTTCCTGTCCTGGGAGGACCGCGACCGCTTCCGGGAGATCCTGCGCAATCGACCCCACAAGGGCGCCGTCGACGTCATCGTCGTCACCGACGGCCAGCGCATTCTCGGTCTCGGCGACCAGGGCGTCGGGGGCATGGGCATCCCGATCGGCAAGCTGAGCCTCTACACCGCGATCGGCGGCATCCACCCGGCGCGCACCCTGCCGATCCTGCTCGACGTCGGCACCGACAACGAGCAGCTGCTGTCCGATCCGCGCTATCTGGGCCGGCGGGAGCACCGGCTCACCGGGGCGCAGTACGACGAGATGATCGAGGCGTTCGTCTCGGCGGTGGAGGCGGAGCTGCCGGGCACGCTGTTGCAGTGGGAGGACTTCGCCACCGTCCACGCCCGGCCGATCCTCACCCGTTACCGCGACCGGCTGCTCACCTTCAACGACGACATCCAGGGCACCGCGGCGGTGGTGCTCGGCGCCCTGTCCACGGCCTGCCAGGTGGTCGGCACGCCGCTGACCGAGCAGCGGCTGGTCGTCCTGGGAGCGGGCTCCGCCGCCGTTGGTGTCGCCGACATGATCCGTGCCGCCCTCGTGGACGAGGGACTCTCCGAGAAGGACGCGGCGGGCCGCTTCTGGTTCGTCGACGTCGACGGACTGCTGGTGGACTCGCGCGACGATCTGACCGACGAGCAGCGGGTGTACGCGCGCGCGGACGAGGAGGTGGCCGGCTGGGGTGACACCGGGCTCGCCGAGGTGGTGCGCCGGATCGAACCGACCGCGCTGATCGGGCTGTCGACGGCGCACGGCGCGTTCACCGAGGAGATCGTGCGGCAGATGGCGTCCACCTGCGAACGGCCGGTGATCTTCCCGCTGTCCAACCCGACCTCGCACGCCGAGGCCGATCCCGCGGACATCGCCCGCTGGACGGACGGCAGGGCGCTGATCGCCGCCGGGTCGCCGTTCCCGCCGCTGGAGGTGGACGGTCACCGGATTCCGGTGGCGCAGGCCAACAACGTGTACATCTTTCCCGCGATGGGGCTCGCGGTGGCGGCCGGCGGGGCCACCCGGGTCACCGACCGGATGCTGGTCGCCGCGGCACGCGCCGTCGCCACGCGGGCCGCCGAGGCGGCCGCCGGAGTTCCGGGCCCCGCCCCGCTGCTGCCGCCGCTCGGCGGCATGCGGGAGGCCGCCCGGGAGATCGCGGTGGCCGCCGCGCTCGCCGCCGTCGAGGACGGGGTGGCCCCCAAGGCGACCGAGGCGGAGGTGCGCCAGGCGGTCGAGAAGACCCAGTGGATACCGGACTATCCGGCCCGCTGACGCGGAGCAGATCACGGACCAGAGCCCTGCCGGCCCGCCCCGTGACGGGGAGGAGCGGCAAGGTGCCGCCCCGGCAGCGGTGGCCCTGCAGACGGCAGGGCTACTGCGGCGGGGCTGGACCCCGGGCACCCCCGTCCACGGGACGCCTTCGTGGACACCGCCGAACCGCTGCGGTGACGGGGCCGCCGTCCGGAGAGTCGTCGATCCGAGACGAGAGGTGCCGTGCCGATGGATACCCCCGGATCAGGCGGGCCGGAACCGGACATCAGTGTCGTCGTCATCGTCTACAACGACGCCCCGCGTCTGACGACAGCCGTGCGTTCCGTGCTCGACCAGACGCTGCGCAACGTGGAAGTCGTCATCGCGGACGACTGTTCCACCGACGGTTCGTACGACGTCGCGTGCTCCCTCGCCGCCGCCCACCCCGGCCGTGTGCGCGCGATCCGGCTGGCCGAGAACAGCGGCGGCTGCGGCGAGCCGCGCAACCAGGGCCTGGCCGTGGCCCGCGGCCGCTATGTGATGTTCCTGGACAGCGACGACACCCTCGAGGCCAACGCATGCCGCAACCTGCTGGAAGCGGCGGACCGCACCGGCGCCGACCTGGTCTCGGGACGGTGCGTCCGGGTGCACACCGACAGCAGACACGACAAGCGGATCCCCTGGTACCCCTGGCTGTACCGGTCCACGCGCACCGTCGAGTCCATCGCCGAGCTGCCGGACCTCTTCGTCTTCGACACCCTGTCGACGAACAAGTGCTACCGGCGTGAGTTCCTCCTCGACAACGGGCTCGCCTTCCCGCGCGGCATCCACTACGAGGACCTGCTCTTCTCCGCTCAGGCCTGTCTCGCCGCCGGACGCATCACCCTGATCCCCCACACCGTCTACTTCTGGCACGTCGTCCAGAAGACCACGGCCAAGTCGATCAGCAACCGGCGCCACGAGATCAACAACTTCGCCGACCGGCTCGAGATCCACCGCCGCATCGACGAGGTGCTGAAGCGACGCGGCCTGGACGAGCTCAAACTGCGCAAGGACACCAAGTTCCTCAAGCACGACCTCGCGCTCTACCTCCGCGACCTGCCGTTCCTCGACGACGGCTACCGCCACCGGTTCGCCGAACTGGCCCGCGGCTACATCCAGGACTTCCCCGAGGCGGCGTACGCCGAGCTGGACCGGGTGCACGCCATCTGCGCCCACCTGCTGATGCGGGAGGACTGGGAGAACCTGATGCCGGCCGTCGACACGCTGATCAACCGTTCCAAGATCTCCACGCCGCTCGTCGAGCGGGACGGCCGTATCTACTGGTGCGACCGGTACCTCGATGACCCCGAGGCGCGCGACGTCATGGACGTCACCGCCCTCGGCCACCACGGCAGAGAACTGAACGAGATGTTCCTGCGCAACGTGCTCACCGGATACGCCGTGCGCGGTGACCTGGTGCTGCTCGAGGGCGCCGTGGTCAACCCCCTGCACACCGTCTCCCCGGACGCCCGCCTCACCGCCGAGCTGGAGTTCCGGGCCCGCCGCCGCAGTCTGCGGACCTTCCGGTTCCCGGTGGCGACGGTGCGTCACGCCGGCGACACCCTCACCTGGCGCGCCGCCGTACCGCTGACCGGCCGCTTCCGGCCGGTCGGCGTGGTCGACGAGGTGTGGGACGTCCGGCTGCACCTGACCGCGGACGGCAGGCGCACCACGACCCGGATCACCGCCGGCGACGTCGATCTGGAGAACTCCGCGTCCGTGCCCGTACGCCCCCGGCTCGGCCGGTTCGTCGCCGACCGGCTCGCACCGCAGGTCTCCGCCAAGGGGCATCTGGCCTTCCGGCTCACCCAGCACGGTCCGGCCGCCCGGCGCGGCCGCGCGCTCGTGGACCGCAATCTGCACGGCCCCGCGGCCCGGACCGTCAAGGGCACCTACCGCGCCCTGCGGGCCATGCGCAGGGACCTGTCCTCCCACTCGCGCAAGGCGCAGGCCTACCACCACATGCTCCGGCTCCTGCCGGTCCGCAAGGGCACCGTCGTCTTCGAGAGCCACCTCGGCAAGCAGTACAGCGACAGCCCGCGAGCCATCCACGAGGAACTGCGGCGCCGCCGGGTGCCCGTCAATGCCGTCTGGTCGTACGCGGGGGAGCGGCCCGAGGGGTTCCCCGAGGACGCCGAACTCGTCCGCCGCTGGTCCTGGCGGTACATCAGGGCCCTCGCCCAGGCCGAGTTCTGGATCGACAACCAGGGCTTCCCGCTCATGCTCCGCAAACGCCCGGAGACCACCTACATCCAGACCTGGCACGGCTCGGCCCTGAAGCGGATGGGCTTCGACGAGCCCTCCTACCGGGTGATGTCCGAGCACGAACAGCGCGCCTTCCAGCAGGCACTGGACCGCTTCGACCACTTCCTGGTGCGCAGCGAGCACGACGTGCGCACCCTCGCCCGCGCCTACCGCATCCCGGAAGGGAAACTGCTGCGCACCGGCTACCCGCGCAACGACGCACTCGTCCGGGCGGCCCGGCACCCGCAGACGGCCGACCCGGCGGTACGCCGGACCGCCGAACGCCTCGGCATCCGTCCGGACAGTCGCGTGGTGCTGTACGCGCCCACGTTCCGCGCCCGCCCCGACGGCGGCGTACGCGACCTCCGACCGCCCTTCGACGTGGAACGCTTCGCCGACCGCTTCGGGGACCGGTACACGCTCCTGGTACGCCCCCACTATCTGAACCGGGTCACCCTGCCGCCGTCGGTGGCCGGCCGGGTGATCGACGTGGCGCGGGAGCCGGACATCACTCCGCTGCTGCTTCTTTCCGACGCCCTGATCACCGACTACTCGTCGGTGATGTTCGACTATGCGCTGCTCCACCGGCCGCTCGTCTTCCTCGCCCATGACTGGGAGGAGTACTCCCAGGACGTACGCGGCACCTACTTCGACCTGTTCGAGGAGGCCCCGGGCCCGGTGGTGCGCACCGAGGACGCGCTGTTCTCGGCGCTGTCGGACCTGCGCGCCCTGAGCACCCGGTACGAGGCACGGCTCAAGGAGTTCGTGGACAAGTACGGCGAGTACGACCGCGGGGACGCCGCGGCCCGCATCGTGGACCGCTTCTTCGCACCGGCCGGAGAGGGCCGATGACGGGTCGTCAGATTTTCTTCGTCGCCAATGAGGTCAACGAACTGGGGGGCGTGGGCCGTTGGCAGACCCAGATGGCCCGGCTGCTCGCGGAGCGGGGTCACCGGGTGACGATCATCGGTGTCTCCCCGCCAGAGGTGCCGATGAACCTCGGCGAGAACCCGCCCTTCGAGACACGCACCCTGTACGAGCGGCGTCCCCCGGCCCATCACCGGCCGCGCCCGCTGCTGGGCCGGTTCGACCCGGCGGTCCGGGGGCAGGAGGCGGACGGGCGCGCCGCCGCCGAGCGGCTGTCCCGTGTCTTCCGCGCCGCCCGCCCCGGCGCCGTCATCGTCGTGACCCAGGTCTGGGCGATGGAGTGGGTGGCGCTCGCCGACACCGCCGGGCACCCGGTGATCGGCATGAGCCACGAGTCCTTCGAAGCCTCCCGCGCGTCCTCGCGCTTCGAACGGGTGCTGACGTACTACCGGAACGTGGACCGGCTGCTGGTCCTCACCCAGGAGGACGCCGACCTGTGGGTGGGCGAGGGCCTGAACAACGTCGGCTTCATGCCGAACCCGCTGCCGCTGACACCGGGCACCCCCTCACCGCGCACGGAGAAGGCGGTATCCTGCATCGGCCGGCTCAGCCACGACAAGGGTGTCGACCTGCTGCTGGACGTGTGGGATCAGGCCGCGCCCAGGCAGCCCGGCTGGATCCTGCGCATCCACGGAGCCGGCGAGAAGGAGACCGAGCTGCGGCGGCAGTGCGCGGAGCTGGGCCTGGACGACTCGGTGGAGTGGGCGGGGCAGACCGACGACGTGACCGAGGCGCTGCGACGGTCCTCGGTGTGCGTGCAGTCCTCCCGCAGGGAGGGCTTTCCGCTCGTCCTGCTGGAGGCGATGGCGTGCGGGGTGCCGTGCGTGGCGTTCGACTGCTCACCCGGCGTGCGGGAGATCGTCCGCGACGGCGAGGACGGTCTGCTGGCCCGGCACGGCAACACCTCCGAACTGGCCCGCCACCTCGTGCGTTTGATGTCCGACGAGAAGCTGCGCGACACTCTGGGGACGAGGGCGCGGGAGAACGTCCGGCGTTTCGCCCCGGACGTGATCACCCGCCGGTGGGAGGAGCTCTTCGACTTCCTGGAGCGCTGAACCGGAGGTATGCCGGTGCCGGTCCGCCCAGGAGCGAACCGGCACGTGGTCGTCGTTGGGGGTTGGTAAGCCGTCAGTACCTGCCGTGGCCGCCGCCGTGGCCGCCGCCGTGGTCACCGCCGCCACCACCGAAGTGGTAGCTGTCGTAGTCCCAGTAGCCGTGGTCGCCGTGGTCTCCATGGCCGTAACCCCAGTCGCCGCAGCCCCAGTCGTCGTCGCAGTAGTTCGTCTGGACCGAGGGGTGCACCACTGGCGGGGTGCTCGCCATCGCGACACCGCTGCCTGCCGCACCGGCCAGCAGCATCGTGCCGGCGACCAGTGCGACCCTGCGTCGGACGTTCGTCATCGCGTCTCTCCTTGCTCACAGGCACGGAGGCCCTCTTTCGTCCTAGTTTGTTCCAGCCTGCGGCGGGCCCCCTGAGAAGAGGCTGAGAGCAGTTCGACGCGCGGTCGCGCCCCTGCCTCCGTAGGGTGAGAGGGAGAGGTCGGCCATGCGAGTGCTGGTGATCGAGGACGTACGGGGACTCGCCGCGGCGATTGCTCACGGGCTCGCCGAGGAGGGCTTCGTCACCCGTGTCGTCCACGACGGCTTCGAGGGCCTGTGGCGGGCCGTCCACGAGCCGTACGACGTGATCCTGCTCGACCTCATGCTGCCCGGCATCTCCGGATACGAGGTGCTGAAGCGGCTGCGGGCCGCCAGGGTGTGGACGCCCGTCCTCGTCCTGACTGCGAAGGACGGCGAGTACGACGAGGCGGACGCCCTCGACCTCGGCGCCGACGACTACCTGAGCAAGCCGTTCTCGTACGTCGTGCTGGTCGCCCGGCTGCGGGCCCTGCTGCGGCGCGGGGCGCCCGCCCGGCCGGCCGTGCTGGCGGCCGGCGACCTCGCCCTGGACCCCGCGCGCCGCCACTGCCGCCGCGCGGGGCGCGAGATCACCCTGACCGCACGCGAGTTCACGCTGCTGGAGTTCCTGCTCCGGCACCCCGACGAAGTGATCAGCAAGACGGACATCCTCGACCACGTCTGGGACGAGAACTTCGACGGCGACACCAACATCGTCGAGGTCTACATCAGCTATCTGCGGCGCAAGATCGACGCCCCCTTCGGCCGCCGGACCATCGAGACCGTCCGCGGGGCCGGCTACCGGCTGCACGCCACCGGGAGGTGACCGTGCGCCTCCCCGTCCCCGCGTGGTGGGCCCGGCGCTCCCTGCGCCTGAGGCTGACCGCCGCGGCCGCCCTGATGATTGCGGCGGCCCTGGTCGGGGCGGCCTGTCTGCTGGTCGTCTGGCTGCGCATGAGCCTCATCACCGGCCTCGACCAGACCGCGCTCCAGCGGGCCCAGGTCATCGCCGCCAGCGTCGACACCGACAGCCTCGCCCGCGTCCTGCCGGCCTCCGGCAGCGGCGACACCGTCGTCCAGGTCGTCGACACCCGGCACGTGGTGCGCTCGAGCTCCGCGAACCTGGAGGGCCGGCCCGCGCTGTTCGGCTTCCCGCCGACCGTCTCGGGCACGGCCCACAGCGTGCACGGACTGCCCCTGAGCGGAGACGGAACCTGGCGTGCGGTGGCTCTCGCCGCCGGGGACAAGGACGACCCGGTAACCGTGTACGTCGCGGTGCCCACCGCGGCCATCGACCACAACCTGGCCCAGCTCACCGTGGGCCTCGCCATCGCCGTGCCGCCGGCCGTCGCCCTGCTCACCGGCGTCTGCTGGCTGCTCACCGGCCGGGCGCTGCGCCCCGTGGAGGCCCTGCGCGCCCAGACCGCCGAGATCACCGCCTGCGACCTGGGCCGCCGCCTCGACCCGCCCCCGGCCGACGACGCCCTGGGCCGGCTCGCGCGGACCCTCAACGACCTGCTGGCCCGGCTGGACGTCGCCACCCGGCGGCAACGGCAGTTCATCGCGGACGCCGCGCACGAGCTGCGCTCCCCGCTGAGCAGTCTGCACACCCAACTGGAGGTGGCCGTCCGGCACCCCGGCTCGGCCGACTGGGCCGCCCGCGGACCCGCCCTCGTCGAGGAGAGCGAGCGGCTGTCCCGGCTCGTCGACGACCTGGTACGGCTGGCCCGCCTGGACGCCCGGCCCCGGCTGCGCATGCGCCCCGTGGACCTGGACGAGATCGTCTTCCACGAGGTCCGCCACGCCCGCCGGCACACCTCTGTGGTCATCGACCAGCGCGCCGTCAGCGCGGCCCGGGTGTACGGCGACGGGGACGCCCTGGCCCGGGTCGTGCGCAATCTGCTCGACAACGCCCTCCGGTACGCCGTCCGACGGATCGAGGTCAGCCTGGGCGTCCGCGACCGCGCCGCGCTCCTGGTGGTCGCCGACGACGGTCCCGGCATCCCGGTGGCCGACCGCCGCCGTGTCTTCGACCGCTTCACCCGCCTGGACGGGGCCCGCGCCCGGGACACCGGGGGAAGCGGCCTCGGCCTCGCGATCGTCCGCGACCTCGTCGTCGCCCACCACGGCCACATCGGCATCGAGGACAACGACCCCGGAGCCCGCATCGTGGTCCGCATCCCGGCGACCGACGCCTGACCGGTCGGCTGGTCCCCGGCCTCAGGCGCCCGTGTCCCGGCCCAGGGCCCGCGCCCGGAACACACCCGGCGTGGTGCCCGTGCGCAGCCGGAAGAACTTGGTGAAGTCGCTCGGATCCGCGAAGCCCGGCCGCCCGGCGACCGCCCTCGCCGGCAGACCGCTGTGCTGGAGGAGCCGCCTCCCGTCGGCCTCGGGCAGGCCGGGCCCGAACCGCTGCACCTGCCCGGGACGGATCCACAGCCAGGAGCTTGGGCCCAGATCGTGGTCGACGAAGTCCACCGCCAGGCGCAGGGGCCGTCCGCCACCGCGATCACCTGGTGGAAGACGGGGCGCAGCGGGGCGTACGGACGCCATGACCACCCCGCACGGCCTCGGCTACGTCAGCCAGGTCCCGAACCCGCACGCCGCACCAGCCGTGACGCCTACCCCGAGCGGTTCCGGATGACCGAGGCGGACATCGAGAACGCCATCGAGGTGCCCGCCGTACCGCCGCTGCGCTCCTGATACTTCACCGTTTCGTCACAGTGTGAGCATCGTCACAACCGACCGGCCCCCATGCCGGTCTAGCGTGCAAAGGACCGCAGAAACTTGGAAAGGAAGGCCCGGCATGGGGGACATACGCAGACGGGGGGCCGTCGCGCTCGGGATCACGGGGCTGGTGGCGCCGCTCACCCTCGCGCTCACCAGCGCTCCCGCCGAGGCGGCGAGCTGCACCACGCAGACCGGTCCGTACCAGAAGCAGGTGGAGAAGTTCCTCGGCCGCCCGGTCGACGGCAGGCAGTCGCCCGCCGACTGCAAGGCCGTCCAGGCCTTCCAGAACAAGCACGGCATCACACCCGCCATCGGCTACGCCGGGCCCGTCACCTGGGGCGTGATGGACCTGATGAACAAGCAGAAGGCCGTCGGCAAGAACCCCAACAAGGACGGCAAGTGCCCGGTCAACAAGGGCCGCATCGCCTGCGTCAACCTGACGCTCCAGCTCAGCTGGATCCAGGACGGCAGCCGCCTCGTCTACGGACCGGTGCCGGTGCGCACGGGGCGCAAGGGCTATGCGACCCGCACCGGCCTGAAGAAGATCTACTGGCGGGACCTGCACCACGTCTCGACCATCTACAACGTCCCCATGCCCTACAGCCAGTTCTTCGACGGCGGGCAGGCCTTCCACTCGGTCAACCTGAGCATGTGGAACCCGCCGGGCTCCCACGGCTGCGTCAACATGACCACGGCCGACGCCAAGAAGTACTGGTCGCTGCTGAAGGTCGGCGACGACGTGTTCGTCTACGGCCGCAAGCCGGGCACGTGAGACAGGCACCCGGCTCGGCCGCAGCGGAGCGTCACACCGCCGGAGCGTCCCCGAAGCCCGGGATCTCCAGGCGGACACCGCCCTTCAGCGCCGACTGGTGCGCGATGATCCCGGGCAGGGTGTAGCGGGCCGCGACCCAGGCGTTCACGGAAGGCAGGGTGCGGGAGTTGACGGCCGTCACGAAGTCGTCCACCAGGAAGTGGTGGCTGCCCTCGTGGCCGTTGTGCAGGTTGTCGAACTCCCGCGGCAGCCGCGAGCGGTCGTGCACCGGTGCCGACCCGGAGGTGAAGGCGGCCCGCAGCTCCGGCGCGATGTGCTGGAGCGAGGGGTCGTCGGGGGCCATGGTCGGCTTGGGCTCAAGGAGCTCCGTGATGTCCTTGACCCCCTTCTTGTCCTGCCACAGGGCCACCGTGGCGAGCTGCTCCATGCTCGCCTCGGTGCCGAAGAACCTGAAACGCGACTCCCGGATGTGCGACGGGTAGCCGACCCGACGGAACTCGTTCGTACGGAACGAGCCGCCGCCCGCCACCTCGAACAGCGCGGTGGCGTTGGAGAAGTCGTTGTCGAACTGGCTGATCTCCGTGTCGAAGACCCCGTCCCCGCGTTCGTCGCGCACGCCGATCGCGGACACGCTCACCGCGTGCGTCTGCCAGGCGCCGAGCACACCGCCCACCGAGTGGGTCGGGTAGAGCAGTGGGGGATAGCTGGCGGTGCCTGTGATTAATTCCACCGCAAAGAAATCTTGTGGGAGTCGGGTCGCATGACCGCACGCGCCGCCAGCTGGCTGCCCCTGAGTCCCGGCGAGCGTGCCGTGGCGATCGAGGTGCTCGTCCACGGGCCGCTCTCGCGCGCCGACCTCGCGCGACGGCTCGACCTCTCGGCCGGCAGCCTCACCCGGCTCACCAAGCCGCTGATCGAGTCGGGTCTGCTGATCGAGGTCGCCGACGGGGGCGGTCCGGCCGAGGGCCGCCAGGGGCGACCCTCGCAGCCCCTCGACGTCGTCGCCGAGTCCCGGACGTTCCTCGGCTTCAAGATCACCGAAGAGATGGTCTACGGCGTGGTCACCACGCTCAGAAGTGACGTCGTCGCCCGCCTGGACCGCCCGCTCACCAGCCACGATCCCTTCCATGTGGCCGCGCTGCTGGCGGAGATGACCGGCGCGCTCACGGCCGAGTTCCCGACGGCGGCGGGCATCGGCATCGGCGTCGGCGGACTCGTCCAGGACCGCGCCGTGGTCGGCGAGTCCGCCTTCCTGCACTGGCGCGAGGTACCGCTGGCCCGGCTGGTGGAGGAGCGCACCGGGCTTCCGGTGGTCGTCGAGAACGACGTCGCCGCGCTCGTCGAGGCCGAGACCTGGTTCGGGGCCGGCCGCGGTCTGGAACGCTTCGTCGTCCTCACCATCGGCGCCGGCATCGGCTACGGCCTCGTCCTGGGCGGCAAGCGGGTGCCCTGCGCCGAGGAGGACGGCGGCTTCGGGCGGCACTGGATCATCAACGCCAACGGGCCGCTCACCCCGTCCGGCGAGCGCGGCAGCGCGGTCTCACTGCTGACCATCCCCAGCATCCGCTACCAGATCCTGGCCGCCACCGGCAGCGACAAGACGTACGAGGAGATCCTCGGGCTCGCCGCCGCCGGCGAGCCGATGTGCTCCCGCGTCGTCGACGAGGCCGCGCGGGCCCTGGGCACGCTGGTCGCCCAGATCTCCAACTTCGCGATGCCGCAGAAGATCCTGCTGGCCGGGGAGGGGGTGGGGTTGATGGACGTGGCCGGGAAGACGGTGGAGGAGACCATCCGCGCCCATCGTCACCCGCTGGCCGTCCCGGTCGGCCTGGAGACCAAGGTCTCCGACTTCCACGACTGGGCGCGCGGTGCGGCGGTGCTGGCGATCCAGGTGCTCGTGCTGGGTGTCGTGGACGGATGAGGTGTCCGGCCGGCCGGAGATGACGTGATCAGCTTCACGGTCCGGAATGCCGGGAGGTGCCTGATTGCTCACATCGCCATCACGCTGGGGCCCGTATGCTTCACGGCATGTCCACCACTCCTGAACCCGTAGCGGAGCGGTCCGCCGACGAGGTCAACGAGGAGATCCGGGCACTGTGGTTCCGCAGCGGCGGGATCCTGAGCCTCGAGGAGCGGCGGGAGTACCAGCGGCTCGTCCTGGAATGGGCCGCGGCCTCCTCGCCGCGTCGGACGAAGGCGGCCTGACCGCCCGCTCGGCCACCTCCCGCGTTGCGACCACCCGACGGCGGCCGGCTCGGCATACCCGCGGCAGGCCCGGTTACCTCCGGCACCCGCGGCACCCCCGAGAGGACCGCGACCCGGCCGCTCAGCCCCAGGTCCCCGAGTACGCCCGGCGATAGGCGTTCCGTTCCTGCTCCGACCGGATGTAGCGCGTGGCCACCAGCGCGACCAGGCTGCCGGCGATCACCAGCAGACCGGGCCCGACGTTCCGCGGGTCGGTGAGCCGCGACAGGAGTCCGTCCGCCGTTCCGGTGGCACCGACCTCCTGGACCGCGCCCGGTGCCGCCGACCCGGGCGCGATCGCCGCACCCTGAGACGCCGAGACGGACGGCGCGGGAGCGGTGGAGGCCCCGGCGCTCGCACCGCCCGGCGCCTGCCCCTGCTCCGTCAGCTGGACCCCGAGCGCGGCCATCGCCCTCGTCACCGGCTGGAAGAACGTCGTACCGCCCGCCTGGCAGTCCCCACTGCCGCCCGAGGTCACCCCGAGCGCGATGCCCTCGGAGAACAACGGGCCGCCACTGTCGCCCGGTTCGGCGCACACCGTGGTCTGGATGAGACCGGTGACCGAGCCCTCCGGGTAGTTCACCGTCGCGTTCAGCGCGGTGACCTCGCCGTCGTGCAGACCGCTGGTGCTGCCGCTGCGGAACACCTTCTCACCCACCACCGGGTCCCCGGCCGCCGTGATGCGCACCCCGCGCCCGCCCCCGATGGCCACGACGTTCTCCCCGGGCGTCGCCTGCCCGTTCTCGTACCGGATGAGGGAGAAGTCGCCGTCCCCGGGGAACTCCGAGGTGACGGTCCGGCCCAGTTGCGTCCGGCCCGTGTTGTCGGAGAACCAGAGCGTGCCGCCCGGGCCGCAGTGCCCGGCGGTGAGGATGAACTGGCCCTGCCCGTTGGTCACGTTGAAGCCCGCGGAACAGCGGCCGCTGGTCGAGAAGATCGGCTGGGCGCCGGCCGCGCGGGTCGTGAACCGTCCCTGGGTGCGCCCCATCCGGACGAAGTCCCCGATGCCGTGGGCGAGTTCCGTCATACGGGACCAGTCGGACGCGGAGACCGTGCGGTCGGCCTGCACCACGACCTGGTTGGTCCGGTAGTCCACGGACCAGGCGGTGCCCGCCACCCTGGGGGCGGAACTCAACGTCTTCGTGGCCGACTTCAGCTGGTCCATGCTGTGCCGCACCATCTTGGCCCGGGCCCCGGCCGCTGTCACAGCGTCCGCCGCGGCCCTGTCCGTCACGGCGACCACGGGCTTCCCGTCGGAGGCGAGCCAGCTGCCCGCCGTCCGGGAGGTGCCGAGCCGGGACACCAGTTGGGAGCCCGTCTGTGAGGCGGTCACGGCCGACGTGCCCGTGCTGAAGGGGGTCTGCGCGCCGGACGGTTCGCTCGCCAGGGCCTGGGTGACCATCAGACCGCCCAGGAGCAGTCCGCCGACGGCCGCGATGCGAGCCCCCCGCCGGACGATCCGTCGTCGTGCATGCCTCATCCATGGCTCCCGAACCCGAACAGCACGGCGTCACCACCGCGGGGCACTCCGGTCGTCGCGCGCCCTCACTCCATACGTGCGCACGTGCCCGGGTGTTCACCGACGCGCCGCGGAAGTCACGCCGTCGGCCGGGCGTCGCCGGTCAGGCGCGAGTGGATGAAAGGACCTACGAGCGCCGCAGCGAGACGCCGCTGTGCTCGTCCCCCCACAAGGAGTCCCCGTTCACGTACGGGCGCAGCAGCGCGGTCAGCGCCGTGTCGCCGCGCCCGTTCAGCTCGTCGGAGGCGATCTTGCGGGCGATCCCCGCGAGGAAGTCGGCGAGCTGCACCCGCGGATCGAGCCGGGAGTCGACGAGCCGGAACCCGAAGAGCCCGGTGGTCTCCTTCAGCCAGGCGATGCGCTGCGCGGTGAGCACGTTCTGCTCGTCGTGCACGAGCGCGACCCGGTGCCCGCCCGCTCCCCAGTACGCCGCGGTGCGCACAAGGGCCGGCAACAGGGGGTTGAGGGCCGGGACGACCGCCGGCCCGTCGGCGATCCGCGCCCGGTACGCCCGCGCCCTCTCCCGCGCCCCGGCCAGCAGCGCGAGGGTCTCGACGCCCGCGTCGCCCCGCGGACCTGCCCGGAGCAGGTCTTCGACGACGCGGAAGAAGGAGTCGACGGGAGCCTCCGGCTGCCCGTTGCTCCTGGCCCGCATCAGGTCGTTGGACGCCTCCAGGAAGCGCTGCCACCGCTCGTCTCCGAAGCGCTCACGCCCGGTGCGGAAGAGGGCGAGGGCGGGCGCCGGATCGCCGAGCAGCAGGTCCACCACACGATCGACCACGAAGAACGACTTCTCCACGAGCAGGACATGGGCGTGCCCGTGCAGCGGCCCCGAGGCGCCGAGAAACCATTCCAGCACCGCGCGGTGCTTCTCACGCAGCAGATGGGTGGCCTTGTACTCCTCCGCGGGCGAGCGGATGCGGTCCCGGATCTCCTGGACGTGCGCGGTCGCCGAGGGGAGAGGCAGATGCACACTGGCGTGCGCGAACACGTCGGTGTTCCCGCTGGTGAGGTTCTCGCCGTCCGATCCCGACTCGTCGCAGGCCACCTCCAGCAGTCGGCCCGCGGTCCGCGCGCGGACCGTACTCTCACGATGCCGGCTCACCCTCTCGCCCCCTGCCCTCGTACCGCATGAGGATCATCCCGCACACGGTGCACGGCGAACCGTCCCACGCCGCCGGTGGACTCCCGCCAATCCCCGGCTACTCGGAAGTAACTGTCTACGCGTCAGTAACTCTCGCGTGGTCTGGTGTCCATCATTGGACGTGAACATGTCCGGCGCGGCCGTGGCGGAGACGCCGTCGCCGCACGGACGCGATGTGGACGAGAGGGAAGGGACGGGCATGACAAGACGTGGTGCGGTGCGCCGCATCGGCGCGGTATCGGCGGTCGTGGCGCTGGGCATCGGCGGCTCGGTGACCGCCGCGGGAACCGCCTCCGCTGCTCCCGCGGCAACCACCGTGAGCGTGGCGGCGGCACAGGCCGCCGGCGTCGACTACGCCACCTGGCAGGCGGATGTGAAGGCGGTCATCGACCAGGCGCTGCCGTACCTCCGGCAGCGCACCGCGACCGGGCAGAAGCTCGCGATCGTCTTCGACATCGACAACACCACCCTCGAGACGTACTTCCACCCCTGGTACCAGGTGCCCACCCCGGCGGTCCAGCCGTCCCTGGAGCTCGCGAAGTACGCCAAGTCCCGAGGAGTCTCCGTCTTCTTCGTCACCGCGCGCCCCGGCATCATCGAGGCCGAGACCAAATGGAACCTCAAGACGGTGGGCTACCCGGTCGACGGCCTCTCCGTGCGGGATCTGCCGGACCTGTTCGACGAGGTGAGCGCGTACAAGACGAGCAAGCGCGCGGAGATCGAGGCGCAGGGCTACACGATCATCGCCAATGTCGGCAACAACGACTCCGACCTGGTCGGCGGCCACGCCGAGCGCACGTTCAAGCTGCCCGACTACGACGGCACGTTGTCCTGACGGTCCTTTCCGCGTGAGAGGGCGCCGGTACGGCCGTACCGGCGCCCTCTCACGTGAGGCACCTACACTGCGCTCATGCACGCGCTCCTGGATCAGCTCGGAACGGGCAAGTACCTGTTGGTCACCAGCTACCGCCGGAACGGCACCCCGGTGGCCACCCCGGTCTGGGTGGTGCGGGACGGTGACGCGCTCGGTGTGTGGACCGCCGCGGACTCCTGGAAGGTGAAGCGGATCCGGGCCCGCTCCGACGTGCTCGTCGGCCCCTGCGACCTGCGCGGCAACCCGACCGGCGAGCAGATCCCCGCCACCGCCGAGATCTGCGACGCGGCCACCACCGCACGCTACCGGCAACTGATCGCCCGCAAGTACGGCCTCGTCGGCCGCCTCACCCTTCTCGGCAGCCGGCTGCGGCGCGGCGAGAAGGGCACGGTCGGCATCCGGGTGACGCCGGCTCAGGCATAGAACGGCCGGCGGACGCGGGAATCTCCGCGGTGGTCGTGGCGGGGGCCGCTCCCGGCCCGGCCGGCACGGGTAACGCCCCCGTGAGCAGGGCGACGGCCAGGCGCGCCGGTATCCGAAGCATGCTTCGCCTGGCTGCCGTCATGCCAGAGCTGTCTCCCTATGTAGACATCATCTTGGATATGGGACGGGATGAAGGGAGTATGGGCCGCGTCGATTTCGAGAGGGAGGCCGTGTGGACGTCGGCGCCGTTGTGCTGCTCGCCGGTGCGGGGGTCGCCTCCGGGCTCGCCGGTTCGATCGCCGGTCTGGCCTCTCTGTTCAGCTACCCCGCGCTGCTGGCCGCCGGGCTTCCGCCGGTGGCCGCCAATGTGACCAACACCGTGGCGCTGTTCTCCAACACGGTGGGCACCGCCGTCGGCTCCCGCGAGGAACTGCGTGGCCAGCGCCGACGTCTCGTGCGGCTCGCCCTGCTCGCGGCCGCGGGAGGCTCGGCCGGTGCGGCCCTGCTTCTGGGCACCCCGTCCTCGGCGTTCGAGCGTGTCGTGCCGTGGCTGATCGCCCTGGGGTCCGTACTCATCCTGGCCCGCGAGCCGTTGCGCCGGCTGGTGGCGAAACATCCGTCGAGGGGCGACGGCGTCCGCGCCAAACTGCCGCCGGCCTGCGCGGTCCTGGTGGTGGGGCTCTACGGCGGCTACTTCGGCGCCGCGGCGGGCGTGCTGATGCTGGCCGTGCTGTCGCTGTCCGCGAGCGAGCCCCTGCCCGTGACCAATGCCGTGAAGAACATCGCCACGGGCGCCGCCAACGTCACCGCGGCCGTCGCCTACGCCTTCCTGGCCCCGGTCGACTGGACGGCCGCGACCGCGCTCGGTCTCGGGTGCCTCGTCGGCAGCCGGGTGGGCCCGGTGATCGTACGGCGCCTGCCCGAGACCCCGCTGCGGATCGCCATCGCCCTGGCGGGCCTCGGCCTGGCCTTCTCCCTCTGGCGCCAGGCGAGCGGACGCTGAGTCGGATTCCGTCGCCTCATCAGATTCCATCCACCCCTACCCATTGACCTGCGGCGTCCACAACCCTAGCCTCCATCCTCATGTGTAGATGGCGTCCTTATATACAGACGTCGTTCAAGTAGGCGACCGCGCGGTTCAAAGGGGAACTGACCCATGCCACTTGTTGTCGTAGCGATCAGCGTGCTGATCCTGCTCTTCTTGATGACGAAGCTCAGACTCAACGGCTTCGCCGCCCTGTTGCTGGTGGCCGTCGGCGTCGCCCTCGTCCGGGGCATCCCGCTGGAGAAGATCCCCGACGTCCTCTCCGACGGCATCGGGGGGCAGATCGGCGACACCATGCTCACCATCGGGCTCGGCGCCATGGTCGGCCGGGTGATGGGGGACTCCGGCGCCGCCCAGCGGATCGCCGGAAAGCTGCTCGACGTCTGCGGCCCGCGCTGGGTCCAGGTCGCCATGGTGCTGACCGCCATGCTGATCGGCGTCACCATGTTCTACGAGGTCGCGTTCGTCATCATCGTGCCCATCGCGTTCACGCTGGTACGGGTCACGAGGGCCAACCTGCTGTGGGTCGGCCTGCCGATGTCGATCGCCCTGTCCACCATGCACAGCTTCCTGCCGCCGCACCCCGGCCCCACCGCCGTCGCCGCGACCTTCCACGCCTCGGTCGGACTGACCCTGTTCTACGGCCTGTTCATCGCCGTTCCGGCCGGTGCCCTGACCGCCCTGGTGTGGCCACGCCTTCCGTTCGTCCGGAGGATGAACCCGTCCATACCCACCGGCCTGGTCAGCGACCGTGTCTTCACCGAGGAGGAGATGCCCGGCATGGGCTGGTCGCTGTCGGTCGCCCTCCTGCCCGTGGTGCTGATCGCCGGCGCGGCGGTGACCGACCTGGCCACCTCCGCCTCCGGCCCCGTCCTGCACTTCGTGGCCTTCATCGGCTCCGCGCCCACCGCCCTGCTGCTCACCCTGTGCGTCGCGATCTGGGCGTTCGGACCGCGGATCGGCCGCAGCCTGGAGGAGGTCAGCGCCTCGTGCCGGTCGGCCGCCCAGGCGATGGCGATGATCCTGCTGGTGATCGGCGCGGGCGGGGCGTTCAAGCAGGTCCTCGTCGACGGCGGGATCTCCGACTACATCAAGAACGCCACCGACGGCTGGTCCCTGTCGCCGCTCATCCTCGCCTGGCTCATCGCGGCCATCCTCCGCGTGGCCCTGGGCTCGGCGACCGTCGCCGTCGTCACCGCGTCGGGCGTGGCCCTCCCGCTGCTGGCGGGCAGCGGCGTGCACCCGGAGATCATGGTCCTCGCCGTCTCCTGCGGTTCGATCGCGTTCTCCCACGTGAACGACCCGGGTTTCTGGATGTTCAAGGAGTACTTCAACCTCTCCGTCCTCGACGCGATCAAGGCGCGCACCACGTACACGACGGTCCTCGCGATGCTCGGCCTCGGCGGCGTCCTGGCCATGGAGTCGATCCTGGACGCCATCGGCGTGTGACCCGCGTCCCCCTCTCGCCCCACCACCTCCGCACCTGACCGAGGAGTCCTGTCATGGGCCAGCCCACCGTCACCTCCTACTCCGTGTACCCGGTTGCCGGCCGGGACTCCATGGCGCTCAACCTCTCCGGCGCGCACGGCCCCTACTTCACCCGCAACGTGGTCGTCATCGAGGACTCCGAGGGGCGCACCGGGCTCGGTGAGGTGCCAGGCGGGGAGCGAATCACACGGACCCTGCGCGAGGCCGAGCCGCTCGTGGTCGGCGCACGCGTCGGCGACTACAAGCGTGTCCTGCGCGCGATGGGCGACCGGTTCGCGGACCGGGACGCGGGCGGACGCGGCGAGCAGACCTTCGACCTCCGCACCACCGTGCACGCGGTCACCGCCGTCGAATCGGCGCTCCTGGACCTGCTCGGGCAGCATCTCGAGGTGCCCGTCGCCGCTCTGCTGGGCGACGGCAAACAGCGCGACTCCGTCCGCTTCCTCGGCTACCTCTTCTACGTCGGCGACCCCGACCGGACCGATCTGGACTACGTCCGCGAACGCGGCGCGGGCTCCGACTGGTACCGCATCCGCCACGAGGAGGCCCTCACCCCCGAGGCGATCGTCCGGCAGGCCGAGGCCACGCACGAGCTCTACGGCTTCCGCGACTTCAAGCTCAAGGGCGGTGTGCTGCCGGGCCCTGAGGAAGTCGCGGCGGTGCGCGCCCTGAAGGAGCGCTTCCCGGACGCCCGTATCACGCTCGACCCGAACGGCTGCTGGTCGCTGCGCGAAGCCGTCGAACTGTGCCGGCCCCTCGTCGGCACCCTCGCCTACGCCGAGGACCCCTGCGGACCCGAGGGCGGCTACTCAGGGCGGGAGATCCTCGCCGAGTTCCGCCGGGCCACCGGGCTGCCCACCGCGACCAACATGATCGCCACCGACTGGCGCCAGCTCACCCACGCGCTGGCGCTGCAGTCCGTCTCCATCCCGCTCGCCGACCCGCACTTCTGGACCATGCAGGGGTCGGTCCGTGTCGCCCAGTTGTGCCACGCCATGGGGCTGACCTGGGGCTGCCACTCCAACAATCACTTCGACATCTCCCTGGCCATGATGGCCCACTGCGGAGCCGCCGCACCCGGCGAGTACAACGCGCTGGACACCCACTGGATCTGGCAGGAGGGACTGGAGCGCCTGGCCGTCGAGCCGCCGCGGATCACCGGCGGGGAGGTCGCCGTACCGGACACCCCCGGCCTCGGCGTCCGGCTCGACCGCGACCGGCTCCTCGCCGCCCACGAGCTCTACCTGAGCAAGGCCCTGTCGGACCGCGACGACGCCGCCGGCATGCGGTACCTCGCCGAGGACTGGACGTTCGACGCCAAGCGGCCCTGCACCGTGCGCGACTGACGCGCCGAGCGCCGCCCATGCGCGTATGTCATTTGCCTAATGAGTTTAGGCAAGTGCATAATCACTTCAGGTTCACGAAGGAGCAGGCGATGGCGCGCGCAGGGCTGACCACCGAACGCCTGGTCCGGGCAGGGGCGGAACTGGCCGACGAGGTCGGCTTCGACCAGGTCACCGTCTCCGCGCTCGCCAGGCGGTTCGATGTCAAGGTCGCGAGTCTGTACTCGCACCTGAAGAGCTCCCATGACCTCAAGACCCGGATCGCCCTGCTGGCCCTGGAGGAACTCGCCGACCGGGCCGCCGAGGCGCTGGCCGGGCGGGCCGGCAGGGACGCCCTGACGGCCTTCGCGAACGCCTACCGTGACTACGCCCGCGAGCACCCCGGCCGCTACGCGGCGGCGCGGTTCCGGCTCGACCCGGAGACGGCGGCCGCCAGCGCCGGGGGCAGGCACGTACAGATGACGCGCGCGATCCTGCGCGGGTACGACCTGACGGAACCGGACCAGACGCACGCGGTCCGGCTGCTGGGCAGCGTCTTCCACGGCTACGTCAGCCTGGAGGCGGCCGGAGGCTTCAGTCACAGCGCTCCCGACTCACAGGAGTCCTGGACATGGATCCTGGACCGCCTCGACGCCCTGCTGCGCAACTGGCCCACGAACGCGGACACTTGGGCATCTTGATCAACAGGTTGAAGCGATGAACACCCACTGGATCACCACACCCGTCACCGCGGACCTCCTGCGCGGCGCCCTCGACCTGGAGCGCACCGCGCACGGCGTCCTGCCGCACCGGCTGCCCGCCCGGGCCCGCGCCCAGTGCGCCGACCCGCAACTCGCCCTGGCCGAGTCCCAGCCCTCCGGTGTCCGCCTGGCCTTCCGCACCCGGGCCACCGCCGTGGAACTGGACGCCCTGCCGACCAAGCGAGTCTACGGGGGCGCCCCGCCCCGCCCGGACGGTGTCTACGACCTGCTCGTCGACGGCCACCTGGCGGGCCGGGCCAGTGTGCCGGGCGGCCACACCCTCACCATCGACATGGCCACCGGGACCGCCGAACACCGGCCCGGACAGGCCGTCACCCTCCGCTTCACCGACCTGCCCGACCGGCTCAAGGACGTGGAGATCTGGCTCCCGCACACCGAGACCACCGAGCTCGTCGCCCTGCGCACCGACGCGCCCGTGGAGCCCGTACCGGACCGGGGCCGCAAGGTGTGGCTGCACCACGGCAGTTCGATCAGCCACGGCTCCGACGCCGCGAGCCCCACCACCACCTGGCCCGCGCTCGCCGCCGCCCTCGCCGGCGTGGAACTGATCAACCTGGGCCTGGGCGGCAGCGCCCTGCTCGACCCGTTCACCGCCCGCACCCTGCGCGACACCCCCGCCGACCTGATCAGCATCAAGATCGGCATCAATCTGGTCAACACCGACCTGATGCGTCTGCGTGCCTTCACCCCCGCCGTGCACGGCTTCCTCGACACCATCCGCGAAGGCCACCCCACCACACCGCTGCTGGTCGTCTCGCCCCTGCTGTGCCCCATCCACGAGGACACCCCCGGCCCCAGCGCCCCGGACTTCACCGCCCTCGCCACCGGACGACTCCGCTTCCGGGCCGCCGGGGACCCGGCGGAGGTGGCGCAGGGCAAGCTGACCCTCGCCGTCATCCGTGACGAGCTGGCCCGGATCGTACGGCAGCGGGCGGCCGACGACCCGAACCTGCACCATCTCGACGGCCGCGACCTCTACGGCGAGGCCGATGCCGCCGAGCTGCCGCTGCCCGACGAACTCCACCCGGACGCCGCCACGCACCGCCACATCGGCGAACGCTTCGCCGAGCTGGCCTTCACGGCCGACGGCCCCTTCCGGGTATAGGCAGGGCCCAATAGCCGACGGAGAACGTGGCGTCGGCCCGGTCGGTGGCCGTCGAGATCGGGTCGATGCGCAGCACGTAGTCGGAGTGCCTGATGTAGCGGGTCGGATAGTTGTACGAGCGGAAGGACGTCCACGAGGAGTCGGCGAGCCCCGCGGTGGAGTAGAACGTGGCGTCCTGTGCGAACGTCGAGGTGCCGTCGTTCACGTCCAGCCGCAGCTGGTAGTCGTAGTGGCGCAGGTGGCGGGTCGGGTAGTTCACCGACTGGAAGGACACTCCCGAGCTGTCGGCGAGACCGGGCACGAGCCTCCACTGCGCGTCCGTGTACGGGTCGAAGGGGTACTCGTCGATACGGCCGACGTAGTTCGAGTGCCGGACGTAACGCGCCGGGTAGTTGTACGACTTCAGCCGCCGCCAGGCCGGAGCGCCCCACTTGGCCACGAGGTTCGTGTACTCGCTCGTGGTGATCGGCTGGATCGTGCCGTGTTTGGAGTTGACCGGCTGGGTGTAGTCGCGCTGGTCCAGGGCCGTCCAGGTGCCGGAGGCCAGGTCGGTGCTCTGCCAGGCGTAGAAGACGCCGTTGGGCGTGTAGGTGTCGCCCCACAGGTCCAGGTGCTGGACGTCTGCGACTTCACCAGGATCGGTGCCTCGGTGCCGCCGTGCGCGGCCGGGGTGCTGAAGACGGTGAAGCTGCCGGGATCCAGGGTGGCGGACCGCGCGCCCACCAGAGCCTGCTTGGAACTGTCCTTGAAGTAGAGGTAGTTCATGCCGCCAGCCCCTACCGCCATGTCACCGTCGATGACGTCGTGGCCGGGGTCGAAGAAGACCTGCGGGGACGACACCGTCAGGAAGTCGGTGGTGTAGTTGACCATGATCACGTTGTGGCCGCTGCCGTTGACGGCGGAGTAGATGATCGCGTACCGGCCGCGCCCCGGTCAGGGCCGTTGGTCGTTCTCGTCGCAGCAGGCGACGCTTCGCCGGTTGGACAAGGCGTTCGCCGCGTTCTTCCGCCGCATCAAGGCCAAAGACAAGCCGGGCTGTCCACGTTTCCGGCCGGGAAAGCGGTTCGACACGGTTCAGTTCCCGAAGGACGGGGACGGCTGCCGGTGGGACTCCACGCCGCACGACCCCGTGACCCGTGTCCGTTTCCAGGGCGTCGGGCACGTCAGGGTGCACCAGCACCGGCCCGTGGTGGGCAAGGTCAAGACGGTCTCGGTCAAGCGCGAGGGCAAGCGCTGGTACGTCATCCTGACCGCCGAGCAGACTGCCCCCCAGCCGCTTCCGGCGACGGGCAGCGTAGTCGGCATCGACATGGGCATAGCCAACTTCCTTGCCGACTCAAACGGTGGCTTCGTACCCGACCCCCGACACGGCCGGAGAGCCGTCGCACAGCTCGAAGCCGCACAGCAAGCGCTCAGCCGCTGCAAGCGCGGCTCCAAGCGCCGTCACAAGGTCGTGGAGAAGGCGGCCCGGCTTCACCGCAAGGTTCGCCGACAGCGCCTGGACCACGCGCACAAGACCGCGCTTGACCTCGTACGCAAACACGACTTCATCGCGCACGAAGACCTCAAGATCCGCAACATGAGCAAGGCCCCGGCCCCGAAGCCGGACCCCGACCAGCCGGGCAGCTTCCTGCCCAACGGGGCCGCCGCGAAGGCCGGGCTGAACCGATCGATCAACGATGCCGGATGGGGGGTGTTCCTCCAGATCCTCACCGCCAAGGCAGAGTGCGCCGGACGGGAAGTGATGGCCGTGGACCCCCGCAACACCTCCCGACGGTGTCCCGAATGCGGGCACACCGCCAAGGAGAACCGGCCCGCACAGGAGAAGTTCCACTGCGTCGCCTGCGGCCACAACGCGCACGCGGACACGGTGGGCGCTGTCAATGTCCTACGGGCCGGGCTGGTCCGTCGCGAAGCCGCACCGGCATAGCGAGAAGCCCCCTCATTCATGAGAGGGAGGAGTCACACCGAGGAACATTCGGCGCGACGGCCGTGAACCGGGGAGGGGGTGGACGCTCATGCGCTCTTCAAAGGGCGTGGATTTCGAACGAGGTTCGGTGAATCGGTCAGAAGGTAGAGGCGAGCTGAGCGAGCGTCAATGGTGAAGGCGATGCTTGCCGATTTCTGTGGGGCAGTGGCCGCTCAGGGCATCATGCCCGGGCGCCGGGCGGACGCACCGTCGCCGCGGTGACTGGGGATTGCCGGTGAACCGGTCGGCGTCCCCACACGTATGTCTTCCCGGGGACGGCGGGAGACCGCGGGCACGGAAGGAGAGCAGTGTGTCGACACCGACCGGGCGGGGTCAGCCGCTGCGGCGCCGGGTGCTGGAACCCACCTACGTCGTGCGCCGCCGCCGCACCGAGGCCCTGGCCGAACTGGGCAGAGAGCTGCAAGAAGGGGAGAGGCGCCCGCCGCAACCCGTCTACGAGCCGATCGTCGTCCACGTGGCGCCGGCGACCGCCGAGGACGCGACGGAGGAACGGCCTCCCGTACCGTCCGCCCGGGGCCGGCGCGAGCGGCCCGCCGACGACGGACTTACGCTGCGCCGCGCGGCGGTCACGGTCGGGGTGACCGCGGCCGCCCTCATCGGCTTCGGTGCCGCCCTCCTCCTGCCCGGCCCGCAGGGCGACGGCATCGAGCAGCACGCCGCGGCGCCGCCGCCCCGGTCACCCGCCACAAGCGCCCCCGCCCAGCGGACGGGCACCGACCCCGACGGCCCCGGGACCCTGCGTGCCACCGTTTCAGCAGCCGTACCGCCAGCCCGTCCGTCGTGTACACGGGGACCGCCCGGTAGGCCTCCGAGGCCAGGGTGACGCGCCCGAACTGCCCGCGCAACGACCTCGTAGCGATCACCGGGACGGTGGCGCCCGCCGTCGGCGGCCGGTCCTCGTCCAGGTGCAGCGTCAGCACGTCCGGCATCAGCGGGGTGCCGGTGTTCCAGGGTGCCGCCCGTCTTCCACACCGTGCTCATGCCGCCGAGGACGCGGAGGACCGCGTTCGTCTCGGGGGTGAGGTTGGCGAGCACGTTCGTCCGGTAGTCGCGACTCGTGGACGGCTCGTGAAGGCACCCAAGTCGACTGTGTACGAGCGAAGATCTACGGCCGAGTCGTGTCCCCGTCGGTGGGTACGGCCCGCAGACATTGAGCGTCGCACTGCGGGCTCGCCGACCTGACCTTGTCGTGCAACCTCAACGCCGTTGACTGGTAGTCGACTCCGGAAGTCCTTCAAGGGCCGGCGCGCTCGCGCCGCGTCACGGGCGGGTCGACGGCTCCCGGCCCGGTCCTGCCGGGGGCGGCCCGTACGGTGCCGGCAGGGCCGTCGCCGGCACGATCAGGTCGGCGCGGCCCCGGGTCGCCGCGATCAGGTCCGCGTTGTGCTGGTCGGTGCCCAGCACCCACGCCACCGCCGCGTCGTGCTCCTTGCCGAACTCCTCGTGGCGGGCCACCAGCCGCCGGATGCGCTCCTCCTCGTCGATCTCGCAGAACCACACCTCGTCCAGGGACGCCCGTACGCGTGCCCACGCCCCCGTACCCAGCAGCAGGTAATTGCCCTCGGTCACGACCAGCCGCGCCGACGGCGGCACAGGGATCGCTCCTGCGATCGGCTGCTCCAGGACGCGCTCGAAGCCCGGCGCGTACACGATCTCGCCCTCCCGCCCCTCGTGCAGGCGCCGCAGCAGCGCCGCGTACCCGGCCGCGTCGAACGTGTCGGGCGCGCCCTTGCGATCGCGGCGGCCCAGCCGGTCGAGTTCCACATCGGCCAGGTGGAAGCCGTCCATGGGGACGTGCGCCACCCACGGCGGCCCGTCCCCGTTCAGCTCACGGACCAGGTGCTCGGCGAGCGTCGACTTGCCGGCCCCCGGGCTGCCGGAGATGCCGAGGACAGCTCGGTGGCCGGGGCGGGTCAGGGCCGCGGCCCGCTTCAGGAGGTCGTCGAAGGTCATCGTCCCGTCATTGCACCAGAGGTCGCGCCGGATGGCGAGACCGGCGTACCGGTGCCGGCCGGCAGCCGTGCCTGCCACGGCGTGCCGCTGACGACTCCCTCCGGTGCTGTGCGTCGGCATGGTCTCGGCCCACCTCGACCGCGGACTCATGTCGTCGACGGCCGCGCAGGCCAAGGCACTCGACATCGTCGGCGCCGAGGCGGGCCAGTGGCCGGCCTGGTACGACCGCGCGGTGGTCGTGGACGCCCCGCCCTGTACCCGCACGCGCTCCGCCGCGCCCGCGCCTGCGGGCGGTTCACCCGGACCTGACGCCGAGTCCGGCGACGGGGTCCCGCCCCACGCCCGCCGACGGAGTGTCGACAGGGCGCAATGTGGCACTCGCCACCCTCTGCCCGGCGTTCATGAGGGAAGGTGGCTCCTATGACGAAGCTCGGTCTTCCGGACGGTATCCAGGCCTGCCTCTTCGACCTCGACGGGGTCATCACCAAGACCGCCGTCGTCCACGCGGCCGCGTGGAAACAGACGTTCGACGACTTCCTGCGTGCCCGGGACGGTGCGGACTTCCGCCCCTTCGACGACACCGACTATGACGAGTACGTCGACGGACGCCCCCGCGCCGACGGCGTCCGCACCTTCCTCGCCTCCCGCGGCATCCAGCTACCGGAGGGTGCCCCCGACGACCCGCCCGACCGGCAGACCGTGCACGGCCTCGGCAACTGCAAGAACGAGCTGCTGCTGGAGCTGATCCGCACCCGCGGCGTCGAAGCGTACGACGGCACCATCCGTTACATCGGCGCCGCACGGGCCGAGGGCCTGCGCACGGCCGTGGTGTCCTCCAGCGCCAACTGCCGAGACGTGCTGCGGTCGATCAACGCCGAGCACCTCTTCGACGTACGCATCGACGGGGTCGTGGCCGCCGAACGGCACCTGCCCGGCAAACCGCACCCGGACACCTTTCTCGCCGCCGCACACGACCTCGGCGTGGAGCCCAAGGCCGCCGCCGTCTTCGAGGACGCGCTCGCCGGCATGGACGCCGGACGCTCCGGCCACTTCGGCTACGTCGTCGGCCTGGACCGCGTCGGCCAGGCGGACGCGCTGCGCGCCCACGGCGCCGACGTCGTCGTACCGGACCTGGTGAACCTGGGGGAGTGGTCGTGATCACGCACAACTCGTACACCGTCGAGCCCTGGACCCTGCGTGAACGCGGCCTGAACCTGGACGTCCTGCCCCAGAGCGAATCGGTGTTCGCGCTGTCCAACGGGCATGTCGGCTGGCGCGGCAACCTCGACGAGGGCGAACCGCACGGACTGCCGGGCACCTATCTCAACGGCGTCCACGAGACCCACCCGCTGCCCTACGCCGAGGCGGGATACGGCTATCCCGAGTCCGGGCAGACCGTCATCAACGTCACCAACGGTAAGATCATCCGGCTGCTCGTGGACGACGAGCCCTTCGACCTGCGCTACGGACGGCTGCGCTCCCACGAACGCGTCCTCGACCTGCGCACCGGACTGCTCACCCGGACCTGCGAGTGGACCTCACCGGCGGGCTCCACGGTCCGCGTGCGCTCCACCCGCCTGGTCTCCTTCACCCAGCGCGCCATAGCCGCCGTCGCGTACGAGGTGGAACCGGTCGGCAAACCCGCCCGGATCGTCGTCCAGTCCGAGCTGGTCGCCAACGAGCAACTGCCCGGCCGTGACCGCGACCCGCGCGCCGCGATCGTGCTCGAGTCGCCGCTGGAGGCCGAGGAGAACTTCGCGAAGAGCACCCGGCTGCGACTGGTGCACCGCACCAGTCGCAGCGGCCTGAGGGTCGGCGCCGCCGCCGACCACCTCGTCACCGGCCCCGACCCCACCACGACCGAGAGCGAGGCGACCGACGACCTCGCCCGCCTCACCGTCGCCTCCGCACTCGTCCCGGGTCAGACGCTGCGGGTGGAGAAGTTCGTCTCCTACGGCTGGTCCGGGACCCGGTCCCTGCCCGCGATCAGCGACCAGGTGGACGCGGCGCTCGTCGCCGCCACCAGCGTCGGCTGGTCGGGGCTCGTCGCCGAACAGCGGGAGTACCTGGACGCGTTCTGGGCGCGCTCGGACGTCGAGATCGACGGGGACGAGCAGATCCAGCAGGCGGTCCGCTTCGCCCTCTTCCACGTCCTTCAGGCCGGGGCCCGCGCCGAGCAGCGCGCGATCCCCGCCAAGGGACTGACCGGCTCCGGCTACGACGGGCACGCCTTCTGGGACACCGAGGTGTTCGTGCTGCCCCCGCTCACCTACACCTCACCCGGAGCCGTCGCCGAAGCGCTGCGCTGGCGGCAGAACACCCTGCCCGCCGCCCGCGAACGTGCCGTCCAACTGGGCCTGCGGGGCGCGGCGTTCCCGTGGCGGACCATCGACGGCTCCGAGGGTTCGGCGTACTGGCCGGCCGGTACCGCCGCGTTCCACGTCAACGCGGACATCGCCGACGCCGTCGTCCGCTACGTCGCCGCCACCGGCGACGAACGCTTCGAACGCGACACCGGGCTCGAACTCCTGGTGGAGACGGCCCGGCTGTGGCGGTCGCTCGGCCACCACGACCACCACGGCACCTTCCACATCGACGGGGTGACCGGCCCCGACGAGTACAGCGCCATCGCCGACGACAACACGTACACCAACCTGATGGCCCGCGCGAACCTGCTGGCGGCCGTCGACGTGGTCGAGCGCCATCCGCGCCGCGCGGAGGAACTGGGCGTCGACGACGAGGAGGCCGCGGCCTGGCGGGACGCCGCCGAGGCGATGCACATCCCGTACAACCAGGAGCTCGGCGTCCACGAGCAGCACGCCGGGTTCACCCGCTACCAGCGCTGGGACTTCGCCTCCACGGGCGCCGACCAGTATCCGCTGATGCTGCACTTCCCGTACTTCGACCTGTACCGCAAGCAGGTCGTCAAGCAGGCGGACCTGGTGCTGGCGATGTACACCTGCAGCTCCTTCTTCGACGCGGAGCACAAGGCGCGCAACTTCGCCTACTACGAACCCCTCACCGTCCGCGACTCGTCGCTGTCCGCCTGCTGCCAGGCGGTCATGGCGGCCGAGACGGGCCATATGCGGCTCGCCTACGACTATCTGCACGAGGCCGCGCTGATGGACCTGCACGACCTGGAGCACAACACGCGCGACGGCCTGCACATCGCGTCCCTCGCGGGCACCTGGATGGCGCTCGTCGCGGGCTTCGGCGGTATGCGCCACCTCGGGCAGCGGATGGATTTCGCCCCGCGCCTGCCGGAGAGGTTCGGCCGCCTCGCCTTCACGCTGCAGCTGCGGGGCCGCCGGCTGCGGGTGGAGATCGGCCGCAGCGCGGCCACCTACACGCTGCAGAACGGCGACCCGTTGACCATCCACCACCACGGTGAGCCGCTCACGGTCGACGCGGACAAGCCGCAGACCCTGGACATCCCGCCGCTCAAGCCCCGCCCGGCACCGGATCAGCCACCGCACCGGCGTCCGAACCACATGGACCCGAACGAGGGCTGAGGCCGGACGCGCCGCTACTCCCCGCGCCGGACCGGCACGGTGAGCAGCGGCTTGGCCCGACCTCAGCGCGAGGTCAGCTTCCACAGGTGGTCGGCCGTGCCGTTGTCGGACCACTGCAGAACCTGCGCGCCGGAGGACGTGCTCATGTTGCTCACGCCGAGCAGGAGACCGCTGTTGTAGTTGGCGATCCTGTAGTAGCCGTCGCCGGACGGGATGAGCTGCCAGAGGTGGTCATCCGTGCCGTTGTCGCCCCAGATCAGGGCGGTGCCACCGTCAGCCGTGCTCATGTTCTGGATGCCGAGCAGCAGACCGCTGGACTGCTGGACGATCTTGTACAGGCCCCGGCCCGCGGACACCAGGGTCCAGATCTGGTCGGTGCCGGTGGTGGAGGTCGCCTGGACGACGGATGTGCCCCAAGCGGTGCCCGCGCTCTGGGTGTCCAGGGCCAGGCCGCTGTTCCTGTCGGTGATCTGGTAGCGCCCGGCCAGTGAGGTGGAGGCGCCGGTGGGGGTGACGACGATGTGGTAGCCGTCGGAGGCGTTCATCGTCACCGGCCGCCGCACGGACCCCCGCTCCCCGCTGACCGGCATCGAGTCGGTCCCCATCGTCTACGCGCTCTCGCCCTCGACCGACCCGGCCGACACCTCGGTGGTCTCCGACGACCAGGGCGGGGCACGCCTCGCCGTCGACCATCTGCTGGCCACCGGGCGTACCCGGATCGCGCATGTCACCGGCCCGGAGCACCACGCGGCGGCCCGCGACCGGGCCCGCCGCACCATCGAGCACCTGGAGCACTCCTCGCGGCGACTCGCGACCGGGCGGGTCCACTTCGGCGAGTGGAGCGAGGCATGGGGCCGTCGCGCCGCCGACGCCGTCCTGCGCACGGCTCCGGACACGGACGCCTTCTTCTGCGGCAACGACCAGATCGCCCGGGGCGTCACCGACACGCTGCGCGAACGCGGGGTGAGCGTGCCCGGTGACATCGCGGTCGTGGGCTACGACAACTGGGACACCATGGCCCTGGCCAGCCGCCCGCCCCTGACCACCATCGACATGGACCTCGCCGAGATCGGCAGGATCGCCGCCTGCGCCTGCTGGAGGCCATCGACGCGGAACCGGCACCGGGCCTGCACACCGTGCCGTGCCGGCTGGTGGTGCGCGAGTCCAGCTGAGCGTCACTGGCTGCACAGCAGTGATCGCTGTCCTGCGCTGACGAGCCATGAATGCCTGTTCCCGGGGCCCCTGAGATGCACTGAGCCAAATTCTCCTCTTTGTGATACTTGGGCAAATTGGGCTAGTTAGGCCATTTGTTCACAAGGTGATGATTTGGTGACACGCAGGGAGCAGGCCGGGGGACTGCCGTTCCACGAGCCCGCCGTGGCCGTCGTCCGCGCCGCGGCTCAGGGAGCGGCAACACGGCTGCGGCACTGACGCTCGGGAGCATGGCGTCACTGTGCGCGAGCACATTCCGATTGCCCGCCTGGACGAGTCAGATCCCGGCGCTGGCCGTTCTCACCCTGGGCATGCTGCGGCTCTACGGCTTCGCCTACGCCGTGCCCCAGCTGGAACGGTTCGGCGGTTACACCGGCATGGCCCTGCACACCGCGCTGGCCCTGGTGCTGCTCGGCATCGCCGCCTTCCTGGCCCGGCCGGACGAAGGCCCTGCGGGACTGCTGATGAACGCGGGCACCACGGGCGCGCTGGGCCGCCGGCTGTTCGCCACCATCCTGGTCGCGCCGCCGCTGCTGGGCTGGGGCGTCCTGGCCGGTGAGGACGCAGGTCTGTACGGGAGGCGTCTGGGCACCGCGCTGCTGGTGTGCGGCCACATGATCGTGTTCGCCGTGGTCGTCTTCGCCGCCTTGGCCGTGGGCCGGCGTATCGAGGTGGCGCACGCGCGTGCCGAATATCAGGTGCGGCAGAACGAACTGTTGCAGGCGTTCATGGACCACACGCCCGCGGTCATGTTCATCAAGGACCTGGACGGTCGCTTGCTGGCGCTCAACAGGAAGTTCGAGGAGAGCATGGGACTGTCCCGCGAACGGATACTGGGCCGGCGGGAGCAGGAGGTCCTGCCGCCGGACATAGCCCGTCACACGCGGGCTGCCGACCTCGACATGCTGGCACGGGGCACCCCCGTGCAGCGGCAGGAGCATTTCGACCTGCCGGGAGGCCCGCGGGACTTCCTCGCCACCGTGTTCCCGCTCAACGATGCGCGCGGCGCGCCCTACGCCGTGGCCGGTGTGCTCACCGACATCACCGAACGAGTCGCGGCCCAGCGCGAGGTGGAGCGGGCCAACCGGCGCTTCCTCGCGCTGCTGGAATCCGCACCCGACGCCACCCTGATCACGGACGGCGACGGCATCATCGTCATGGCCAACGCACAGGTGGAGCGACTGTTCGGCCATGTGCCGGCCGGTGTCGTCGGCACCAAGGTCGAGGACCTGGTGCCCGGCCCGCAGCGTCCACTGCACAGCGCGCTCCTGCGCCAGTATCTGCAGCTGCCCGACCCGAAGCCGACGGTACTGGACAGCGGCCTGTACGGGCTGCACAGCGACGGCAGTGAGTTCCCCGTCGAAGTGAGCATCAGCACCTTCCAGGCCGAACAGGAAACTCTGGTCTTCCTGACCGTGCGGGACATCACCGAACGCAAGCAGGCCGAGGCCGAACGCGCCGAGCGATACGAGCAGCAACGACGCCGCATCGCCTACACGCTGCAGCACAGCCTCATGGGCGAGCCGCCCCGCCTGCCGCACCTGCCCAGCGCGCACCGTTACCTGGCGTCCGTCCAAGACCCCGGGGTCGGCGGCGACTGGTTCGACATCATTCCGCTGGACGGCAACCGCACCGGCGTCGTCATCGGCGACGTGATGGGCCGGGGCCTGGACGCGGCGGCCGTCATGGGCCAGCTGCGCGCCGCCGCCCATGCCCTGGCCCGCACGGGTGTACCGCCGTGGCGGCTCATGACCGGGCTTGACGCGTTCGTCAACGACCTGGCGGACCAGCTCGTCACGTGCTGCTACCTGGTGATCGACCAGGGCGCCCGCGAGGTCACCCTTTGCTCGGCCGGGCACCTGCCGGTCATCGCAGTGAACCCCGATGGCTTCGCCCGCCGGCTGCAGGCACCGGTCAGCGTGCCGCTGGGCGTCAACGATTCGTGTGGCGGCCTGTCGTTCCAGGAGACGACCCATCGGCTGCCACCGGGCAGCACCCTCGCCCTCTACACCGACGGGCTGGTCGAGAGGCCCGGCACCGACATCGACGCCCAGATCGACGTCCTCGCCCACACCCTGGGCACAGCGCTGAAGGGCGCTTCGGCCGACCCGGAGATCCTCGATCAGGCCGCGGCCCGGCTGATCGCGACCCTCATTCCGGACACGGCCGCCCATGACGACGACGTGACGCTGCTCCTGATCGGCGTGCCTGAGCCGGACCGGACCACCGTGGGTCCGACCGCGGGTGAAGCCCGCAACTGCTAGGCGGACTCGGCCTCCCCGCTGACGCCGATGCCCACCACACGAGGCGCCACGTTGCAAGGAGGCGCGAGGGCAGATCGCCTCCGGGAGCCAATTCACCCGTCCCGCCGCCCGCTCGTCCGTACTGCCACCACGGCGCGGGCGGGCCACCCCATCGCGCCGTCAGTCGGGCAACGTGCCGCCGTCGCGCCAGGGTTCGCGTCCCGGTACGGCGGCCCGCATGGACCTCAGCGCCAGCAGCAGGACGCCGATGTCGTCCAGGTACACGGGATCCGGCAGCAGGTCGGCGGGGAGTACCAGGTACAGGACCGCGCCCCAGAACAGCCAGCGCGGGCCGGTGGGCAGCCCGGCACGGCGCAGGTCGCGGCGCGTGCGGACCAGCCGTCGCAGCAGGGCGAGGGCCACGCCGAGCAGGGCCGCCGCGAGTACGGCGGCGACGGCGAGCGCGGCCCAGGTCGTGGAGTCCATGCGCAGCTCCGGGCATCCGTAGGAGTCGTCCTCTCCTACGGATGCCCGCTTCGCGGTGGACTGTGCGCGCGCCGGGCCGAACGCTTCCGACGGCGGAGGAAGGCGGTCGTGACGGTGCGTCAGTGCCCGGGGCGTGCCAGGTTGCTCTCCATCAGGGCCTGGCTGACGGCGCGTACGCTGCGCGCGATGTGCTGCAGCTGCATGACCTCGGCGGCGTACATCCTGATCGTGTGCTCGATGACCGACTCCGGCAGACCGAGAGCCGGCAGCTCCGCGCGGGCCGTCTGCAGCGCGGTGCGGGCCACCCGCACCTCGTTCTGCACCTGGATCTGGGCGTGCCGGGCGAGCAGGACCGGGTGGCGGATCAGGGCCGGGTAGCTGGCGTAGCGCGCGGGCACGAGTTCCCGCAGCCACTTGGCCGCCGACCGCTCCCAGTCGTAGCTGCCGGGGGTTTTGACCTGGCACGGCCAGTCCGAGCTGATCGGCGAGTACGTCGTCAAGGCCATGATGTTCGCTTCCGGGTCACGTCGGCTCAGGGCGCTGCGGCGACTTCGGGGGCGGCTCCGGTCTAGGGGAGGACCGGAGCCGCCACCAGGGATGCCCGCGCAGCGGGGCCCGGCCGGACACCCGGAGCCCGTGGGTAGGAGCGGACGACTCCGGCTGTCCGTACGGCGCGTTCCGGCTGTCCCGGTCCGCGATCCGGGAGAAGTATTTATATATACCGGCAGATATGCAAGGACATGAAAAAATTCATGTTCTATTTGGGGTAAGAGATCCTGTTTGGCAGGCTCCTTGGTACGGCGCCCTTGGTCCGCGCCCGGGACGGTCAGTCCTTGAGAAAGAACTGGTGCTGGTCGGCGATCTGCTCGTACTCCTCCAGGCGGGCCTGCGTCCGCTCCGGATCGGCGTCGGTCATCGCCTGCAGCAGCGCCGCGGCCATCAGACCGGGGGCGGCGTAGGAGTCGAACACCAGGCGGGAGCCGGTGCCGGTGGCGAACACGACGTCGGCCTCGTCCGCGAGCGGCCCCAGCCCCAGATCCGTGATCAGGGCCACCTTGAGCCCCGCGGTGCGCGCCACCCGCACCGCGGTCAGGCTCTCCTGGGCGTGCCGGGGCATCCCGAAGGCCAAAACCCAGGTGCCGCCGGCCTCCCTCGACTGCAACATCGCGTCGTAGGCGACGGTCCCGCCGCGCGTCACCAGCCGTACGTCGGGGTGGATGCGCCGGGCCCCGTAGGCGAAGTACTCCGCGAGGGAGGCGGAGATCCTCAGGCCCATCACGGTCAGGGGCGTCGACTCCGACAGCGCCTGCCCGACCCGGATCACCTGGTCCGGGTCGGCGAAGTCCCGGCGCAGGTTCTCCAGGTTCTCGATCTCGGCGTCCACGGCCGCCTGCAACTCGTTGGCCCGCTGCTCCGCCGGAGTGCTCGGGCTGCCCAGGGTGCCCAGGGCGATGGACTGCAACTTCTCCCGCAGCGCGGGGTAGCCGCTGAAGCCGACGGCCGCGGCGAAACGGGTCACGGAAGGCTGGCTCACACCTACCCGCTCGGCCAGATCCGTGATCGACAGGAACGCGGCCTCGGTGATGTGCTCGATCAGGTATTGGGCGATCCGGCGGTGCCCCGGGGACAGTCGGGGACCGTCGAACAACTCTCTGAGCTGGGACGTCGGGCTGGCACCCGCTTCCGGGGCCGTCTTGCCCGCAGTGATCGCAGATGCCTGCGCGCGTGCCTGCTGCGGCGATGGCACCGGACCTCCTCCGTCGTGTCCCGAGGCCTTCAACATAGCTCACGGACAGCGCTGACCAGGGGGCTTACCGCCCATATCGCGGGCTGCTCCCCGACAGGCGGGCCGGGGACACGCGCCGTACCGTCGTGCATGGGCCCCTTGGGGCGGGGTACCCGCGTCGGCCGTCCGGGGTCGGCCCATCGGTCTGCCATCGCGAGGAGAGGAGCGGCCGTGAACGCGTCCGAAACGCACGTACCACAGGTCGAAGTAGTGGTCAGCGACTGCTCGGCGACGGACGCCGGGAACCTGTTCGCCGAACTGTGCCGGCAGTTCGGCTCGGACCGCGCCGCCGAGGAGGCGCCCCACGAGGCGCACACCTCCCGGCCCACGATGTGGACAGGGACGTTCGACACGTCGGCCACGCGCGGGGCGGCCGAGCGCCCGTCGCCGCCACCGCCGCTGTCCGGCCCGGTCAAGGCCGAGCTGCAGGGCGAGCCCAGGGCGGTGGAGCGACTGCGCCGCGCCCTGGACGAGCTGTATGCCGTCCACCAGCTCGGCGTCGTCGCCGGGGACCAGGAGATCGACGTCGAGCTGCGGCTGGAGAGCCGGACGCGGCCCTGAGCGTCACATCCGGGCGCCTCACCGGCGCCGCCGCGGGGGACCAGTAGGGCGGGCGCGGACGGAAGAGAGCGTCCGCGTCCGCCCCCGTGCGCGCCCGCCCCCGTCAGCGGCGCCGCCCCCGTGCTCCGCACCGGCGGCTCGTTCCAGGTGCCGCCCCGCCGTTCGGCGGGGGATTCCCGCAGAACGGCGCGTGCCGCGGCGGCGGGGCGGCGGGCACCATGAACGGCACTGGCCACACGGGCGTGGCCACGACGCGAGGAGCAGCCATGACCGCCGAGCCGACGACCTCCCCGGCACCCGCAGACGCCGAGCCCGTCTTTCCGCCGCCGCCCCTCGACCCGGAGCTGGCGGCCGCGCTCGAACTGATCGGCGAGCAGTTGTCCCCGGGCTTCCCGCCCGAGGCCATCCCCGAGGTGCGCGCCGGCATGGTCATCCCACCGCCCTCCGACGACGAGCTGCGCCGCGGCGGCGCCTTCGAGGTGGAGGAGCGGGCCGTGCCGGGACCGGCCGGCGCGCCCGACATCTCCCTGCTCATCTGCCGCCCCACGGGTGCGACCGGCCCCCTGTCGGCGATCTACCACGCGCACGGGGGCGGGATGATTCTCGGCACCAACCGGTTCGGCGTGGACGATGCGCTCGACTGGGCCGAGGAGCTGGAGCTGGTCGTGGTCTCCGTCGAGTACCGGCTGGCCCCCGAGCACCCGCACCCGGCCCCGATCGAGGACTGCTACGCGGGCCTGAAGTGGACCGCCGAGAACGCCGAGGAACTCGGCATCGACCCCGAGCGCGTCATCGTCGTCGGCGGCAGCGCGGGCGGCGGTCTCACCGCGGCGCTGGCCCTGCTCGCACGGGACCGCGGCGGCCCCGCCCTGCTGGGCCAGATGCTGATGTGCCCCATGCTGGACGACCGCAACGACTCGGTCTCCGCCCACCAGATGGCAGGGCGCGGCGCATGGGACCGCACCGCGAACGCCACCGGCTGGGGCGCGCTCCTCGGCGACGCGCGCGGCGGTCCGGACGTCTCCCCGTACGCCGCCCCGGCCCGCGCCACCGATCTGTCCGGCCTGCCGCCCGCCTTCATCGACGTCGGCTCCGCGGAGACCTTCCGCGACGAGGACGTCAGCTACGCCACCCGTATCTGGCAGGCGGGCGGACGCGCCGAACTCCATGTGTGGCCCGGCGGGTTCCACGGCTTCGACGGCTTCGCCCCGCAGGCCCGGCTCTCCCAGGAGGCCCGCGCGGCCCGGTTGCGCTGGCTGCGGCGGCTGCTCGGCGCCTGATCCGGCCGGCGCACCTCCCCGGCCGGCGAGCGGTCCGCCGCGCCGGGGTGGGCGCGGCGGACCGGTTCCGCCGCTTGGCAGGAATCGCGCAGGACCGCAGGATGGTGCCCGTGAAGGAGCTGGCAGGACGGCTCGCGGCGCTCGATCCCGACGCGGGTGCCGCCCTGCGCGTCATCGCGTACTTCGACCGTCTGACGGAGGGCCGGGTGGGGCTGGAAGCGCTGGTGCGCGGCGCCGCGGTGCTGTCCGGCAGCCCCGCCCGGCTCGTCGACGAGCGGCGCGGCGTCCGCCTCCGCGTCGAACCCGACGGACGCCGCCTCGACCCGGCGGGCCCGCCCGACCCGGCCTGGCCGTGGGCGCCGCTCGCGCCGGGCGGTGACGTCCGTACGTCGCCTGCCGACGGCCCCCACCCGCAGGACGCCGGGTTGTGGCTGGAGCACCCCGGCCCGCCCGACGGCGTCCACGCCATGATCCTGGAACGCGCCGTGGCGGCCGTCCGCGTGGTCCTGGACCGCACCCGGGGACGGGCGCCGTCCGGCGGCCCGGCCGACGACCCGGCGCTCGTCGAGGCGGTGCTCGACGCCTCCGCACCCCGGCCGTGCGGCTGCGCGCGGCGGCCCGGCTGGGACTGCCCGACGGGCAGCGGGTACGGGCGATGGCGCTGTACGGCGGCGGCGCTCGAGTCGAGCCTGCCGACGGGACGCGAAGGCAGGCGCCCGAGGCGCCGCGAGCAGGAACAGGGCCCGCCGTGGAGCCCGTACGACTGCCCGAGTCCTGGGTGGCGGCCCGCATCGCGCTCCGCTTCACCGCCGAGGGCACCCCGCACGACCCGGGACCGCGCACCGTCCACGCCGACGACCTGGGCGCGCTGACTCTGCTCGCCGGAGCGGTCGGCCCGGACACACCGCCGATCCCGGACCTGCTCGCGGTGGAACGCGCCGTCGCCGAGGCCTCTGGGCCGCCGCGACCCTCCACGCCGTGGCCTCCGCCCCCAGCCTGTGGTCCGCCGCCACCGAGCTGACAGTGCACCATCCACACTGCAGGAACGCCTGTTCCAGCTGCACCACATACTCGGCTGGGACGTGCACACCCCGCACGGCCGCCTGCGCCTCCAACTCGCCCTAGCCGTACGGAGGCTGCGACACACCGGGCCCGCGTCCGCCGGCTGACCGCCCGTACACCGACGTCTCGGGGAAGACCTGGCTGTGCGGCCGCGATCGCCACGGGACGCGCGCACCGCCTGGCGGCAGTCCTGCCGGCTACCAGATCATGAAAAAAGGGTTAAAAGCTAACTTACCTGGCATGACTCTATTGTCTGTATTTGCTCCAGAGAATAAGTTGAAGGTCAAACAGGCCGACCGGCACCCTCAGCGATCTGGCAGGAGGCGAGTCCAGATGGACGGTGGACAAAGGCCATTGGAAGCGGCGGAGGAGTCCATGGTGCGAGCAGCGACACGGTTGCGCGACGCGCAGCTACGGGTGACGGCACAGCGCATGGCCGTGCTCGTCGCCATCGAGGAACTGTCCGGGCACCCCGATGTCGAGGCCGTCCGGGCTCAGGCGGAGAAGGTGCTCGGTGGGTTGTCCCTGCAGGCCACGTACAACGTTCTCCGTGTGCTCACGGATGTCGGCTTGGTTCGCTGCACGCAGTTCTCCGGCCATCCGGCCCGCTATGAGGTGGAACGGAACGACAACCACCACCACTTCGTGTGCCGGACCTGCAGCGAGATCGCCGACATCGATTGCGTGATCGGTGCGGCCCCATGCCTCCATTCCCGCCTGCCCGCGTCCTATCAAGTGGACGAGGCGGCTGTGACCTTCTGGGGAACCTGCCCCCGCTGCGCCGGCGCCGCCGAGCAGTCCGACGGGCCGGGACACCAGTGATCCCCGTACGGCACCGGTGCGGACCGCTGTGACGAGTCCTCCTCACCGCCGGGGCCGTGAATCCCGCGATGCCTACGCAATCAGAGGTTGATCATCGTGCGAACCAGCACAGAGCTGAAGAGCAGCGCAACGGGCACCAGCTCAGACCTGTTCCAGACCGCAGCCAGGCTCGCCGAGGCCGCAGTGCCCGAGCTGGCCGACATCGTCACCATCGAAGTGTCGGAGCTGACGCTGCGCGGCGAAGCGCCCACGCCGGGCCCGCTCCGCAACGGCACAGCGCTTCGGCGTGCCGCCTTCCAGTCCGTGCGAGGGGCCAAGCCCGCGTATGCGGTCGGTGACGTGACCCGGGTGCCCCCCGCCACTCCCTACCGGCAGAGCCTTACGGATCTGTGCCCACGCCTCATCCGCGACCTGCGCCAGGACGGTCGGTGGCTCGCCCGCGACTCCGCGCGCGCACGAGTGATCCGGGAGACCCGGGCCCACTCCCTCATCGTGGTTCCCCTGGTCGTCAGAGGCGTCGTGCTCGGCCGCGTCGACTTGTACCGGCGGGCTGATTCGGCGCCCTTCGGTTCGGATGATCTGCGGGCGGCCGTCAGGTTCGCAGACCACGCTGCGCAGTGTCTGGACATCGTCCGTGGCCGTGTCCAGGAGCGCGCCCACGCCCGGCTCCTGCAACGAGACCTGCTTCCCGAGGTGCTGCCGTCCCTCAGCGCAGTGGAGGATGCTGAAGGCCACGTGCCGGAGGAAGGCTCGGGCGGGGAGTGGTTCGACGTCATCCCACTGCCAGGTGCGCGCGCGGCCCTGGTGGTGGGCGTAGCGGAGGGGCAGGGCGCGTGCAGCGCGGTCGGCATGAGTCAGCTCAGAGCGATGGTCATCGCTCTCGCCGTACGGGATCTGGGGCCCGGCGAGATACTCGCGTGTCTGGACGACGTGGTGACCCGCCTGACCCGCGAACAGACGGCTCCTGGCCGGCGCTCCCTCGACATGAGCTACGCCGGCTCCAGTTACCTGTGTGTGGTGTACGACCCCGTCACCGGGCATTGCACCGCATCGTGGGCCGGCCGTCCCGAGCTTGTGGTCGTCTTCCCGGACGGCGTCGTCAGCACACTCGTCCTGGCCTCTCATCCGCCTCTCGGCGCCACCGGCCGTCCCTTCGAGACCACCGCCGAGGTCGACGTCCCCTCGGGCAGCGTCCTGCTGCTGCGCAGCGGAGGTCCTGACGAACCGCACCCCGGTCCGGACACGGCTGTGGAGCGGATCCGCGAGGTGGTGGACCGGTCCGGGCCGGATGTGCGGAAGATCATCGAGGGTGTCCGCCGTGCCGTGTCTCAGGGCCCCGAGCCGGCCCTGCTGGTGGCCCGGACACGGGCGTTGGACCCCGAGAACGTCGCCACCCTGGCCGTGCCGCCCGACGCCCCCGCCGTCGCGGCCGCTCGCGCCTGGACCAGCCGGCAGCTGACGGATTGGACACTCGACGAACTCGCCTTCACCACCGCCTTGGTCGTCAGCGAACTCGTCACCAACGCCATCCGCTACTCCGGCGGGCCGGTGGAACTCCGCCTGATCAACGACGACCACACACTCATCTGCGAGGTATCCGACTCCAGCAGTGCGGCTCCCCGTCTGCGGAAGGCCAAACCGATCGACGAAGGCGGCCGCGGCCTGTCCATCGTCAGCGAGCTCACGCAGCACAACGGCATCCGCTATACCGCCGACGGCAAGACCGTCTGGACCGAACAGGACCACCCGGCATGAGGCCGCATTCCAAGCCACTTGCTGATCGGATATGGGGAGACGGCCGCCGGTTCGAGCCGATGCTCGTCAGTCCTATGCTGGTGATCGGACTGGCCGCCGCGGCGGACCTGCTCATGCCCCACTGGCAGTTCAACCGACTGCTCGGGGCGGCGCCCGCGCTGGCTGCCGCCATGTGGCCGGTGGCCGGCACGCTGGCCATCGGGCTGCTGGCCCTGCTGACCGCCATCGCGCTGTCCACCGCCCACCATCAGCTGGGACACACACCCAGCGTGTTCACCTTGCTGGCGATCCTGGCCATCACGCTGGCCGCCGCCTACGCCAGCCGGGTACGGCAGCACCGGGAGCGCGTCCTGGCCGCGGTCCGCACGGTGGCGGACACCGCGCAGCAGGTGCTGCGCCCTCCGATCCCGCGGCAGCTCGGGTGCGTCGACGTCGAGGTGCTTTACCAGGCCGCCGCAGCGCACGCCCGGATCGGCGGCGACTTCTACGAGGCGCGCCGTACCGAGTACGGGGTGCGGATGATCATCGGCGACGTACGCGGCAATGGGCTCCCGGCCGTCGAGGCCGCCTCGGTGATGCTCACCTCGTTCCGGGTGCACGTTCGGAATGCGCCCGACCTGCCGTACCTCGCGGGCCGGTTGGAGACGAGTATGAGGGAGTATTGCGAGGAGGTCCCTGGCGATGACGTGCTGGAGCGTTTCATCACCGTTCTGCTTGTCGAGATCCCGGCCGGGGAGCCGATCGCGCGCCTGGTCAACTGCGGGCACCCCGCACCGCTGTTGCTGCACGAGGGCGACGTGCGGGAGGTGGAACCCAGCGCGCCGTCACCGCCCATCAACATGGCCGCCCTGCTCGGCGACCACTATCAGGTGGACACCGTCCCCTTCACCGTGGGCGACCGCCTGCTGCTCTACACGGACGGCGTGAGCGAGAGCCGCGACTTCACCGGGACCTTCTATCCGCTCGCCCAGCGCGTGCGCCGATGGGTCTCGGCCGGCCCCCGCCAACTCCTCGACCACCTCCACCACGACGTGCTCGCCTACGTCTCGGGCAGCCGCGACGACGACCTCGCGGCCCTGGTCGCCCATCGCGTCGGACCGGGCGACCGGCGGCACCGTCGCCGACCCTGACGGCGCGCCTGTGCTCAGGGAAAACGGCTCAGCCAAGACCCGTGTACGCCCGGCGCTTCGACCACTCTGTGCGGCCCGGTGCGGCGCACAAGGAGGGGCCTTCGGCGTGCGGGCGGGCGCGGATGACACACTGACCGCATGGAAGAGCGAGAATTCCGCAAGTCGGGGCAGCACGCGTCGGTGATCGGCCTCGGCACCTGGCAGCTGGGCGCCGACTGGGGCGACGTGGGCGACAAGGACGCCCACGAGGTGCTGGAGGCGGCGGCAGAGTCCGGGGTGACCTTCTTCGACACCGCCGATGTGTACGGCGACGGGCGGAGCGAACAGACCATCGCCTCCTTCCTGCACGGCAGGCCCGATCTGCACGTGCTGGTGGCGACCAAGATGGGCCGCCGCGTCGACCAGATCCCCGAGAACTACGTCCTCGAAAACTTCCGGGTCTGGAACGACCGCTCCCGCCGCAACCTCGGCGTCGACCGCATCGACCTGGTGCAGCTGCACTGCCCGCCCACGCCCGTCTACTCCTCCGACGAGGTGTACGACGCCCTGGACACCCTGGTCGAGGAAGGCCGGGTCGCCGCGTACGGGGTGAGCGTCGAGACCTGCGCGGAGGCACTGACCGCGATGGCCCGCCCGAACGTGGCGAGCGTGCAGATCATCCTCAACCCCTTCCGCATGAAGCCGCTGCGCGAGGTCCTTCCGGCGGCGCGGGAAGCCGGCGTGGGCATCATCGCCCGGGTGCCGCTCGCCTCCGGCCTGCTGTCGGGCAAGTACACCAAGGACACGGTCTTCGCCGCGAACGACCACCGCTCCTTCAACCGGCACGGTGAGGCCTTCGACCAGGGCGAGACCTTCTCCGGTGTCGACTTCGCCACCGGTGTGGAGGCGGCGGCCGAGTTCGCCGCGCTCGCGCCCGAGGGCTACACGCCGGCCCAGCTGGCGCTCGCCTGGATCCTCCAGCAGCCCGGCGTGACCACGGTCATCCCCGGCGCCCGCTCCGCGGACCAGGCCCGCGCCAACTCGGCGGTCGCCAAGCTGCCCCCGCCGCCGCGCGAGACGCTCGACGCGATCCGGGACCTGTACGACCGGCGGATCAAGGAGCAGGTCGAGGACCGCTGGTAGCCGCCCGCCGCGTCGGCCTGTTCCACCCTCACGCCCTCACGCCGTCACGCCGTCACGCCGTCAGGGCGGAACGGGTCGCGCGGGATGTGCCGCGCGCGGCGGCCCGGACCCGGTAGACGGTCTTCGACCGGTCGACCACCGGGTCGCCGAGCACGATCCGCCCCGCCGCGCACAACGCGTCGCACTCCTCGGTCGGCAGGGCCACGGGACGGCCGTCGGTCTGCCAATAGCCGTACCGGCGGCGCCCGTTCCCATGCACCGTCAGGAAGACCGCCAAGCGCTGGTCCATGATCAGGCGCAGCACTTCGGCAGCACGGGAACTGAGCCGAGGGCGCCTCACGGTCGGTCAGCCTTTCCGGGGGCAGGGCGGTGATCCTCCCGCCCGGAAGGCGAGATGATCTTTACCCCGCATTGTTGCCGAGGGCACTGACACCGCGCATCCGGCGTGCCGGGGACGCCCCTTGACGTCATGGGGTTGCGTCTCGGGTATGTGATGACCTTCACCCTCATGTATCGGAAAGTGATGAATTCCTTACGGGGGGAAGACGTAAAAATTTGGGAAGTGGCAACCCAAGACCGTGGAGGTTTCACGTGCGACCGTTCACCCTCAACTACGCCGTGCCCAGGGGGGTTCAGCCCACGGTGACGCCGTACCGCTTCGACGCCTCGCGGCAGTTGAACGTGCTTCCGGACGGTCGCCCCGCCGTCAGTGACCGTGCCCTTTTGCTGGCGGCCGGCACGACGACGTCGACGGCGGGTTCCCAGACGCATTTCGACGACTGACGGCACGGACCGGATGACGGTTCTCATCCTCACGTCGGAGCAGGACGTGACGGCCGACATGGTGGTGGCCGAGCTGTACGAGCGGGCTGTGCCCGTGATGCGCCTGGACCCCGCCGACCTTCCCGGCAGGGCGGTGCTGTCGGCCGACTACGCCCACGGCGACTTCGACGGCCACCTCTCGGTGGGCGGGCACGTCCTGAGCATGGGGGGCCTGCGCTCGGTGTGGGTACGCCGGCCCGGCGAACCGGCCGCCCACGCCGCGGAGCCCTCGACCTGGCTGACCGCGGAGACCCGCCAGGCCCTGTACGGCATGCTCTACTCGGCGTCCACACGGTGGATGAACCATCCCCGCAACGCCGAGCAGGCCCGCTACAAGCCGTGGCAGCTGCGGATCGCCCACCTCAGCGGCTTCGCCGTGCCGCCGACCGTCGTCACCACGGCGCCGCGTGTGGCCCAGCAGTTCGCCGAGGAGTACCGGGACGTGGTGGTGAAGTCGGCGTCGGGGCCGCCGCCGGACGACCCCGAACTGGCCCTGCCGACGACGCTGATCGGCCCCGACGCCGACTTCTCCGCGGTCGCGGCCGGACCGGCCCTGCTCCAGCGCTACATCCCCAAGCGCGCCGACATCCGGCTGACCTGTGTCGGCGCGAGCCTGTTCGGCGCCCGCAAGAGAGCGGAGCCCGGGCAGGTGGACGGCCGGTACGGCGACACCGAGTACTCCTGGGAGCCCACCGTGGTGCCCGACCGCATCGTGAAGTCGGTCCACAAGTACCTGGCGCTGGCCGGCCTCGCGTACGCCGCCTTCGACTTCGCCGAGGACGGGGAGGGCGTGTGGTGGTTCCTGGAGTGCAACCAGGGCGGCCAGTTCGGCTTCATCGAACTGGAGACCGGCCAGCCGATAGCGGAGTCGATCGCCCACTGGCTGGCCCGGCGCGCACCCGACCGCCGGCCTTCGGTAAGCCGCTGGTAGACGTGGAGCCGACGCGGCGGAGCGGATCCGTCCCCGGTCAGCCGCGCCGCCCCGTTCTCCCGCGGGACCCCGGCAGCAGATGCGGGGCGCGGTCCGCGACCGTGTCCCGCAGTCGCCGCATCGACGGGTTGACCAGGGCCTTGCCCGCGACCGTGACGGTGGGCACGGTCTCGTTCCCGTCCGCGACCGAGCGGACGAACGCCGCCGCTCCGGGGCCCGCCATATGTTCACCTTGGTGTGCGGCAGGCGCGAGAACAGCAGGCGCGTCCGCAGTTTCATGCAGTACGTGCACAACGGCCGCCAGTAGACGACGACTTCGTCCCGCGCCTCCGTCACCGCTTTCCCCGCTCCACTCGACGCCGGACGGAGAGTCCACTCACCCGGCCGGCGGCCGGAACGTTCTCAGGAACACGTCGAGTGCCTGCTCGTTGGCGGTGCTCTGCGCGTCCGCCGCCGGGGTCGTCCAGCGCAGGGAGCAGCCGCGGCCGTCGCCGAGGAGGAAGCCCCGCCCGAAGGTGCGCACCCGGACGCCGTTCACCGTGGACAGCCACACCATGTCGGCGCCCTTGTGGCCCTGGTAGGTCACGGCGCGGATGTCGCCCACCCGTGTGTACTCGGCGTACGTGCTCTTCAGGGACGGCTCCAGCTTCCGCCACACGGTGACCGGATCCGTACCGAGCCGCACGCTGTAGGTGACCGCGAGCGTGCGAGGGTCCCCGCTCGCGCCGAACGTCACCCGGTAGGTGCCCTCGGCGGCCTTGAGGGTGTCAATGGGCTTCCATCCCTGGGGCAGGTCGATGGAGAAGCCCTCCGGCGCGTCGTAGCGGCGGAAGGTCGTTGCCGGGTTCCTGTCGGCGGGCGACGACGGGGGTGCGGACGGTGATGGTGCCGTACTCGTTGCGGGAGGGAGGGTCGTGTCGTGCCCGGAGGGCGCGACGGAGCGCGACGGCTCCGTCCCGGTCGCCGACGCGCGGTCCCCCTCCGAGCCGACCGCCGCGACGAGGATCGCGACCGAGGAGGCCACGAGCACCAGCCCCGCGCCCACGAGCACCGACCGGCGCACGGCCGGTCTGTCCCAGGCCCGCCCCGCCCGGTGGGCGACCAGCCAGGCGCCCCTCAGGCGCGGCATCAGCGTCTCCTGCGTGGGCTCGTCGAGGTCGTCGCTCACGATGCGCACCAGGGAGGCACGCACCGCGGACTCCGGGACCCGCTCCAGGGCGTCGCGGCGCAGCAGCCCCGTGATGGCCGGTGCCAGCGGCCCGGCGCTCAGCGGGGAGCGCAGCGGCAGCCGGTCCACGGCGCGCAGCGTCGCCTCGGCCGCGCCCCGGTCCCGGAACGGCGGACGGCCCTCCACCATCGCGTACAGCAGCGCTCCGAGCGCCCACTGGTCCGCCGCCGGCCCGGCGCTCGAGCCGCGGGCCTGTTCGGGGGAGGCGTACGACGGCGCGGTGACCCGCTGGGTGACGGACGATCCGATCAGTCCGAACCCGGTCACCACGACCTGGCCCCCCTCCTGCACGAAGACCTGCCCCGGGCTCAGGTCCCCGTGGGTGACGCCCCGCCGGTGGGCGGCCTCCAGGACGTCGAGGATCCCGAGGCCGATGCGGGCGGCACGCACATGGTTCAGGGGCCCGCGATCGAGGATCTCCCCGAGGGGCGTGCCGTCGATCCGTTCCGTCACGGTCCACAGGACACCGTTGTCGTCGACCACGTCGAGGACGGTGGCGATCCGGCCGGGGCACAGCGACTCCATGGCCTCCGACTCGCGCAGGATCCGGGCGATCGTGCGGCGCGAGGTGACCTCGGGCCGCAGCGGTGCGAGCCGCGACCCGGTGAGGGTGACCGGCCGTGCGAAGTCCGCATCCTCGCCGAGCCAGACGGTGCGCCCCTCCTCCCGGTGGACGACTTCGAGCGTCCGGTACCGTCCGGCGACCAACTCCCGTGTGGAGACCTGCCCGTGGTCCATCGTCATCCCTCGCAGCGCACCGGACTCTCCCTTTCCCGGATGTACGGCGGGCGTGACGGTGGGTGTTCAAAGAAAGGCGATTTTCTACGAGCCGGAATTCCCGACCCGACGTGCACCGCTCACACGTGCGAAAACGCACCCCTTTGGCTACTGGTCGGTAGTTTACCGTCGGTTACCTTTGTGGTCGCGCCGATGTACGACTCGGCGAACGCGGCCGCCGCCGCGGGGGAGTGGAACAGCCGTCGCAGCCGGGCGATGGCGTTGCCCGCGCGGAACGGATCGCCCGACGAGGGCCCGTGCAGCAGCTCCGCGAACCACTCGGAGAACTCCTGGTACTGCCACACGCGCCGCAGGCAGGCCGCCGAGTAGCCGCGCAGGCCGCCGGTGTCGCCCGTGCGGTGGTAGGTGATGAGCGCGTCCGCGAGCAGCAGCGCGTCATGCAGGGCGAGGTTCATGCCCTTCGCGGCGATCGGAGCGACCAGGTGTGCCGCGTCGCCCGCGAGGAACAGCCGCCCGTACGTCATCGGCTGGACCACATAGTTGTGCATGTCCAGGACGCGCTTCTCGATCAGCCGCCCTTCGGTCAGCGGTGGCGCCCCGGCGACGGACAGCCGTTCGCGCAGCTCGGACCAGACACGCTCGTGCGGCCAGTTCTCCGGGTCGTCGCCGGGCGGCACCTCGAGGTAGTAGCGGGTGACCTGCGGGCTGCGCGCCATGTGGGCGGCGAAGCCGCGCGGATGGACCCCGAAGACGACGCAGTCCGACGACGGCGGCGCCTCGGCGAGCAGCGCCAGCCAGCCGACCCCGTGGTCGAGCCGCGCGAGGTGCGCGCGCTCCGGCGGCAGAGCGGCCCGGGTGACACCGCGGGCGCCGTCGCAGCCGGCGATCACCTCGCATGCGATGCGCCGGTGCTCACCGGAGTCCGGATCCGTGTACGACACGGACGGCTCGTCGGTGTCGATTCCATGTACCTCGACGTCCCGCACACCGAACCGTATGTCGCCCCCTTTGACGTCCTCGTACTCGCGTACGAGGTCGGAGACGAGCAGCGGCTGCGGGTAGACGAAGTGGTGGTGGCCGGAGATCTCCGTGTACGGGAACCGGAGCCGCTCCCCGTCGACGCGGAACTCGCACTCGCTGTGCGTCTGCGCCGACTCCAGCAGCCGTCCGGCCAGACCGTGCCGCTCGAGCGCCCGCACGGCCCACTCCTCGAGGAACCCCGCCCGCGGCCGCTGTTCGATGAACTCCCTGCTCTCCTGCTCCAGGACGACACAGCCGACGGAGGCGTCCCGCAGGAGGTTGGCGAGTGTCAGCCCTGCGGGACCGGCGCCGACGATGACGACGGGAACGCGCGGCTCGGGCGGGGGAACGGAGGCGGGGGAGGAGTCGATCACCCGGTCATTATGGCGGCGTACTGTCAACCCCTCACAGGGCAGGCGCCGTTACCCCTGCCGGCCCCCGCTGTCGCGACCTCAGCCCAGGGCCTCCCGCAGGGCGGGCAGAAGCTCCTTGCTCGACCAGTCGATGTACGCGGGCTGCGACTCGCCACCGATCTGCACCAGCGCGATCTCCGTGAACCCGGCCTCGGCATAGGGGCGTACGGCCTCCACGAAGTCCGCCGGGTCGTCGCCGCACGGAATCGAGGCGGCCACGTCGTCGGTCGTGACGAACTGGGTGGCCGACGCGAAGGAATCCGGGTGCGGCAGCTCGGAGTTGACCTTCCAGCCGCAGCCGAACCAGCGGAACTGCTCGTGCGCCCGCTGGATCGCCGCGTCCCGGTCCCGGTCGTAGCAGACCGGCAGCTGCCCGACCCGCGGCTTGCCCTCGCCACCGTGCCGGTCGAACGCGGTCAGCAGCTCCTGTTTCGGCTCCGTGGCGATGACCAGGTCGGCGAGCCGGCCCGCGAGCGCACAGGACCGCTCGCCGGAGACGGCGACACCGATCTGCGGCGGCTCGTCCGGCAGATCCCACAGCCGCGCCGAGTCCACGCTGAAGTGCTTGCCCCGCCGGCTGACATGGCCTCCGCCGAACAGGTCGCGGATGATGCCGATCGCCTCTTCCAGCATCTCGTGCCGCACCTCGACCGAGGGCCAACCCCGGCCCACCACATGCTCGTTGAGGTTCTCGCCGGCGCCGAGCCCCAGCCGGAAGCGGCCCTGCGACAGCAGCTGCATCGTCGCCGCCTTCTGGGCCACCACCGCCGGATGGTAGCGGACGGTCGGACAGGTCACATACGTCATCAGCGGGATGCGCGAGGTCGCCTGGGCGGCGGCGCCCAGCACGCTCCACGCGTAGGGGGCGTGGCCCTGCTCCCGCAGCCACGGGAAGTAGTGGTCGGAGGTCACGGAGAAGTCGAACCCGGCCTCCTCGGCCCGCACCACATGGTCGACGAGCTCGCGCGGGCCCGCCTGTTCGGTCATCATCGTGTATCCGATTCGCACCATAAAGCGCGGGTTCCCGGTTGGAAGAGACGAAAACTGGCCATTGGGTTCCGTGTCACGGCACCGTGGACACCCGCAGGGCGGACGCGAAAGGATGGCGGGTACAGCGATCAGCCGTCCGATCGGCAAGCGTGGTCAGCAGTCCTGGCCGGCAGTTGTCCGATCACCCGCCGAGACCATGCAGGAGGCCGCCCGATGAGTGCCCGCCCGTTGCCCGTCAGCACACCCGCGGAGCAAGGGGTCGACGCCCGTGGCATCCAGGCGTTCCTCGACGCTGTGGAGACGGCGCCGGACATCGAACCGCACAGCCTGATGATCCTGCGCCACGGCCGTCTGGTGGCCTCCGGCTGGTGGGCGCCGTACACCGCCGACCGCCCCCACCTGCTGTACTCGCTCAGCAAGAGCTTCACCTCGACCGCCGCCGGGCTGGCCGTCGCCGAGGGCCTTCTCGACCTCGACGCGCCCGTGATCTCGTACTTCCCCGAGTTCGAGGCGGACGTCACCGACCCGCGCAGCCGAGCCATGCTGGTCCGGCACGTCGCGTCCATGGCGAGCGGACACCTCGCCGAGACCTGGGCCGAGGCGTTGGCACACGACCGTGCGGAGCCCGTGCGCGGCTTCCTGCTGATCCCGCCGGACCGGGACCCCGGCACGGTCTTCGCCTACAACCAGCCCGCGACGTACACGCTCGCCGCGGTCGTGCAGCGGCAGTCGGGACAGTCACTGACCGAGTACCTGCGCCCGAGGCTCTTCGACCCGCTCGGCATCGGGGAGGCCGCCTGGGTTCAGCATCCGCGAGGCCGCGACCTCGGATTCACCGGGCTGCACGCCGCCACGGACGCGGTCGCCCGCCTCGGCCAGCTGTACCTTCAGGACGGCGTCTGGGAAGGCAGGCGCCTGCTGCCGTCGTCCTGGGTGGCGCAGGCGACACGCCCGCACATCGCCACCGACGGCTTCAGGGCCGGGGACCCCGTGCCGGACTGGCAGCAGGGATACGGCTACCAGTTCTGGATGTCAGGGCACGGGTACCGGGGCGACGGGGCGTACGGCCAGTTCTGCGTCGTCCTGCCCGAGCACGACGCGGTGATCGCGACGACGGCGGCGACCGAGCAGATGCAGCAGCTGCTGGACGCGATGTGGCGCCACCTGCTGCCCGCGTTCGGCCCGGCCCCGCTGACCGACCGCGACGACGAGGACAAGGCACTCCAGCACCGCCTGGAACGCCTCGCGCTGCCCCCGGTCGCGGCGGACGCCGAACCCGGACTCCGGTCGGGTGTCCGCCTCACACCAGAGGGCGGCCACTGCCCGGAACAGCCGACGTTGACGGCGGTCGAGGTCACCCACGAGGACGGCACCTGGAAGCTGAGCCTGGTCGAGGGCGAGGACCGCCTCGTGCTCCGTCTTCCGGGCACCGCCTGGGCGGTCGAGGAGGACCCGCTTCCCACGGCGACGAGCGGCGGCTGGACGACCCCGGACACCCTGAGCGCCGACGTCCTGTTCCTGGAGACCCCGCACCGCCTGACGATCACGGGCACGCCCGGCACGGGCACGTTCACGGCCCACTGGCACACCACACCGCTGCCCGCGGGGCCGCTGAACCGGCACCGGGCGCCCCGTGCCGGACGGCCCGCCTAGCCGAGCGTCTCCATCCAGTTGGCCGGGACCCGCCCCCGTGGTCCCGGCGCGGGTTGATCCTCGGGGTGACAGTCCGGAGGAGCCAGCTCGGGCCCGGCCTCGTACAGCTCGGACGTCTCGTAGTTCCAGAACCAGTCCTCACCCGGCTCGAAACTGCGGATCACGGGATGCCCGGTGGCATGGAAGTGCGCGGTCGCGTGCTTCGCGGGCGAGTCGTCGCAACACCCGATGTGCCCGCACTGCGTGCACCGTCGCAGATGGAACCACCAACCGCCCGCCGCGTCGCACTCCACGCACCCGGTACCGCTCGGCGGGACGCTCGGGTCGATTTCCTGCACTGTGCTCATGACGACGCCTCCGGTGCTGTCTCGGAATCCACGGCAGTGAGCGGCAGCCGTACCTGGAACCGCGTGTCGCCCGGCTCGGACCGCACGCTCAGGCTGCCGTGGTGCTTGTTGACGACGATGCGCCAGGAGATGTCCAGGCCGAGTCCGGTTCCCTGGCCGACCGGCTTCGTCGTGAAGAACGGGTCGAAGATACGGTCGCGGATCTCCTCCGGCACGCCCGGTCCCGTGTCGCGGAACTCCACGAGCAGCCGGTCGTGGTCGAGGGCCGTCCGCACGGTCAACGTGCCCTCCCCGCCCGCGTCGTTCATGGCCGACACCGCGTTGTCGATGAGGTTGGTCCACACCTGGTTCAACTCGCCCGGATAGGCGGGGATGTCCGGCAGGGACCGGTCGTAGTCCTTGACGACGGTGATCCGCTTGCCGATCTTCCCGGACAGCATCATCAGGGTGCTGTCGAGGAGCTCGTGCACATCGGCCGTCCGGTACGGCGCCCGGTCGAGCTGCGAGTACTGCCGCGCCGCGTTGACGAGCGTGGACACCCGGGTCGTGGAGTCCTCGATCTCGTTCATCAGCAGCTCGGTCTCGACCGTGTAGTTGAGCCAGCGGACCGCGCCCTCCAGCGTCCGCTCGTCGACGGCCACCGCGACCTGGTCCAGCCAATCCGTGTCGAGGCCGGCCTGGACGAACGTCGGCGCGAGCTGCCAGCCGCCGTCGATACCGTGGTCGTCGAGCCAGTCGGCGATCGCGTCCTCGCGGTCGGACGCCTCCAGCGGGCTGACCGGCGTGGCCTTGGCGACCTGTTCGGCCGTCCGCTCCTGGATCTCGACCAGTGTCAGCAGCGTGTCCGGCTCGTAGCGTCCGGCGGCGATCACGCCCAGCTTGTGCCGCATCCCGGCGACCCGCTCGCGCAGCGCCGAGGTGGCGCGCACGGCCGCCGCGGCCGGGTTGTTCAGCTCATGGGTGAGACCGGCGGACAGCGATCCGAGCGCCAGCAGCCGCTCCCGCTGGTTGATGACCTGCTGGGTGTTCTTGGAGCCGAAGAACAGCCCCTCCAGCAGGTGCACCGCCATCGGGAACCAGTCCCGCATGATCGAGGCGAACGTCTCCGCGGGCAGGATGAAGAACCGCGAAGGTTCGGTGACCCGCATCGACCCGCTGTACGACGCCGCGGCCCGGTCGCCCAGATACGCCTGGAAGGCGCCCGCGTACACACCGCGCTGCGAAGTCCGGTTGACCTCCACGTCATCGGCGCCGACCCGCCGCGACAGCACGACCGTCCCTTTGAGGAGGACGAAGAAGCAGGTGGCGGGCTCGCCCTCGGTATAGACCGGGCCGGGGTCGAACTCCTCCACCCGCCCTTCCCGGCACAGCCGCGCCAGCTGCTCGTCGTCCAGCTTCTCGAACAGGAAGAGCGTCTTCAGCTCCGCCCGGTCGCACGCCATCGGCCGGCCGCTCATCACCGCTCCCCGCGTCGTGGGTTCATGACTGCTCCAGGTACCGGTGGACGAGCATCACGGCCATGGCTCCCTCGCCCACCGCGGAGGCCACCCGCTTGGCGGACTCGGCGCGCGCGTCGCCCGCCACGAACACACCCGGGACGTTGGTCTCCAGGTGGTACGGGGGCCGGTCCAGCTCCCAGCCCTTCGGCGGCTGCCCGTCGCTCGTCATGTCGGGCCCGGTCGGGATGAACCCCTTCCCGTCCCGCAGCACCGTCCCCTCCAGCCAGTCGGTCAGCGGGGCCGCCCCGATGAACACGAACAGCCACTGCGCGTCGACGAGTTCGGTCTGCCCGGTCGCCGCGTCCCGCAGCGTCAGCTTCTCCAGATGGTCCGAGCCGTGCGCCGCGTCCACCACGGTGCGGGTGCGGACGTGAATGTTCGGAGCGTCGTTGATCTGCTGGATCAGATAGTGCGACATCGACGCCGACAGCGACTCCCCGCGTACCAGGAGGTTGACCGACTTGCAGCCCCGCGACAGGTGCATCGCCGCCTGGCCCGCCGAGTTGGCGCCACCCACGATGTACACGTCGTACCCGGAACAGGCCGGCGCCTCCGTCAGCGCCGAACCGTAGAACACCCCGCACCCCGTCAGCTCGGCGAGCCCCGGCGCCTGGAGTTGCCGGTACGACACGCCGGTCGCCAGGATCACGCTGTGCGCGCCGATCGCGGTCCCGTCCGAGAACCGCACGATCCGGGCGGCACCGTTGACCTCGAGAGCGGACACCTCCCGCGCGGTGAGGATCTCCGCGCCGAACTTCTTCGCCTGCCGGCGCGCCCGGTCCGTCAGCTGCGCGCCCGACACACCGTCGGGGAAGCCGAGGTAGTTCTCGATCCGGGAACTCTGCCCGGCCTGACCGCCGGTCGCGGACCGCTCCACGAGCAGCGTCCGCAGTCCCTCCGACGCCCCGTACACCGCCGCCCCGAGCCCGGCGGGCCCGCCGCCGATCACGACCAGGTCGTAGAACTCCGAGGTCGGCGTCGTCGCCAGGCCCACGTGCGCGGCCAGTTCCGGGTCCTCCGGCTCGACCAGCGGCGTGCCGTCCGAGGTGACGACGAGCGGCAGCCGCTCCCCGTCCTGCCCGGCCGCCGCCAGCAGCCGCTGCCCCTCCGGGGTCTCGACCGAGTACCAGCGGTAGGGCACCTGGTTGCGGGCCAGGAACTCCCGTACGTCCGACGAGCGTGCCGACCAGCGGTGACCGACCACCTTCGTGGTGGGAACCGGCCGGTAGTCGGAAGTCCGCCACGCCTCCAGCAGATCGTCCAGGACCGGGTAGAGCTTCTCCTCGGGCGGGTCCCATGGCTTCAGGAGATAGTGGTCGAGGTCGATCACGTTGATCGCGTCGATGGCCGCGTTGGTGTCCGCGTACGCCGTCAGCAGCACCCGCCGCGCCCCCGGGTAGACGTCCAGGGCCTGTTCCAGGAACTCGATGCCGTTCATCTGCGGCATCCGGTAGTCGGCCAGGATCACCGCGACCAGGTCTCCGCGCAGCTTCAGCTCCCGCAGCGCCTCGAGCCCGCTCTCACCGGACTCGGCGCGCACGATGCGGTACGACTCGCCGTACCGGCGGCGCAGGTCGCGTGCCACTGCGCGCGACACCCCGGGGTCGTCGTCCACTGTCAGGATGACGGTCCGTGCAGCTGCCCCCGCAGCCTGTGCCATAAGGTCTCCCGCCCCGAGCTCATGCGCGTCTCGCCCATCGTATGTTCGAACGTCCGGTTTCGCTCCTGAACCCGGTGAGCACCTGACCGGTGGCATGATCACCTGCACCGCAGCAGCGACAGGAAGGCAGCAGCATGACCCGCCCGATCACCGTGGGAGTGGACGGATCGCCGGAGAGCGTCGCCGCGGCGGCCTGGGCGGGCCGGGAGGCCGTGCGCCGGGGCCTGCCGTTGAGGATCGTGCACGCCTGGCAGTGGCAGGCCCTGGACGTCGCCCTGGCGGCCGACGAGGACGCCCAGGCCCGGTGGGCCCGGGAGGTCGTGGACGCGGCCCGGGGCACGCTCACCGAGCGGCACCCGGAGCTGACCGTGACCGCCGAGGCGCTCCAGGGCGCGCCCGTCGAGTCGCTGGTCGCCGAGGCGGCCACGGCCGAACTGCTGGTGCTGGGCTCACGCGGGCACGGGGCCGTCGTCGGGTTCCTGATCGGCTCCGTCGGCCAGCAGGTGATCGCCGAGTCCACCCGGCCCGTGGTGCTGGTCCGCGCGGGCGACCGGCCCGCCGCCGAGGCGGCGGGCCGCGACATCGTCGTGGGACAGCACGGAGGGCCGGACGACAGCGCGCCCGCGCTCGCCTTCGCGTTCGAGACGGCCGCCGCCCGGGGCGCGGCCGTCCGCGTCGTACGGGCCTGGAGCCTGCCGCCCGTGTTCGCCTACAGCCCCGGCTCGCTCAAGCTGCTCGACGAGGCCGGTGGGCTGGAACAGTTCGAGAGGAAGGCGCTCGACGAGGCGCTGCGCCCCTGGCGGGAGCGCTACCCCGACGTGCCGGTGACCGAGCACGTGGAGATGGGCAGCGCCGCCCAGGTGCTGCTCTCCGCGGCCGACGACGCCCAGCTCGTGGTGGCGGGACGCCGTGCCACCCGGGCCGTGGGGCCCCGCATCGGATCGGTGGCGCACGCGCTGCTGCACCACGCACCCTGCCCGGTGGCGGTCGTACCGCCCGCCTGACGCAGGCTCTGACTCACAGGGCGCGGTCGAAGAGGGCCAGCAGCTCCCGCCAGTGCCGTTCCGCCGCCTCGGCGTGGTAGCTGGAGGTGTCCTCCTGGGTGTAGCCGTGCTGGGCGCCCGGGTAGACCTCGCAGCGGTGACGCACACCCGCGTCGGTGAGCGCCTTCTCCAGCCGCTCGATCTGCTCGGGCGGCAGGGAGTGGTCCTGGTCGGCGTGTCCGAAGTACGCCTCCGCGGTGATGCGGTCGGCCACCAGATGGGGGCTGTCCGGCTTGTCGGTCGCCAGCTGCCCGCCGTGGAAGCCGGCCACGGCGGCGACCCGCTCCGGATGCGTGCCGGCGGTGCGCAGGGCCAGCCGGGCGCCCATGCAGTAGCCGGTGACACCGACCGGACCGTCGGCGGCCTGCGGGCAGTCGGCGAGCCGGCGCAGATAGGCGTCGGCATCCCGCTCCACACGCTCGGGCGTCAGCACCCGCATCATCGGCATGACCTGCTGGAAGATCTCCGGGCGCGCCGACGGGTCGATGAAGTCGGGCAGCTCGACCACGGGCGACCGGCCGTGGCGGTAGAAGACGTTGGGGACCAGGACCGTGTAGCCGTGCCCGGCGAGGCGGTCGGCCATCTTCTTCAGGGACGGGCGCAGTCCGAAGGCGTCCATGTAGAGCAGGACGGCGGGGTGGGGGCTGTGGTCGTCCGGGTGGGCGAGGTACGCGTCCGCCGTGCCGTCCTCGGTGGGGATGTCCACGGACGTTCCACGGATGGCGGTCATGTGTGGTTCTCCTGCCTGTCGACGTCCGGCCGGGGACGACCCCGGCCGGGCCTTGCGATCATCATCGCAACGCCGGTCGGCGGTCGCTCAGGAGGGTCGCGCGGGACCGTCTTCCTCTTCCTGCGGATCGGCCAGCGTCTCGCGGACCTTGGGCAGGATGTTGTCCACGTAGTCCTTGACGGCGGTGTCCAGACCGATGTCGTGCTGGGCCCGCTCCGAGAGATACCACCGGTGTTCCAGCAGCTCGTGGTACAGCTCCGCCGGATCCATCGACCCCCGCAGCTCCGGCGGCACGGCGCGCACGGTGGGCCGGAACACGTCTCGCACCCAGCGGTGTGCGAGCACTTCGGGCCGGGCGGCAGGGGGGTACCCCCTGTTCGAGCGAAGCCGAGAGCTTGGGGGAGGGTCGCCGGGCGCGTAGTCGCCCTGGGTGGCCATCCAGCTCTCCAGGTCGTTCAGCAGCCGCCGCGCCTGGTTCTCCTCGGCGTCGAGGCCGGTCAGCCGGAGCAGCTGCCGCTGATGGTGCCCGGCGTCGACGACCTTCGGTACGAAGGTGACGGTGTCGCCGTTGGAGGAGTGCGATATCTGCATCTCCGCCACGTCGAAGCCGAGGTCGTTCAGGCGGCGGACACGGCGGTCGATGTAGTGGTGCTTGCCCGCCGGATACACGGAGGTGCGGGTCAGCTCGTCCCACAGACCGGAGTACCGCGCGCAGATCTCCGTGCCGAACGCGACCGGATCGACGGACGGGTGCAGTGCCCCGGAAGCCTCCAGGTCGAGCAGCTCACCGCTGATGTTGACGCGTGCCAGATCGAGGTCGTACTCCCGCTGCCCCGGGCTCAGCCGGGGGTGCAGCTCACCGGTCTCGGCGTCCACCAGATACGCGGCGAAGGCGCCCGCGTCGCGCCGGAAGAGGGTGTTGGACAGCGAGCAGTCTCCCCACGCGAACCCGGCCAGATGCAGACGGACCAACAGCACGGCCAGCGCGTCCATCAGCCGGTGCATGGTCGCGGGCCGCATGGTCGTCTCGAACATCGAGCGGTACGGCATCGAGCCGCGCAGATGCCGGGTGATCAGCACGGGCTCCAGGGGCTCGCCGTCCTTGCCGGTACGGCCGGTGACCACGGCGAGCGGGTCCACCGCCGGGATTCCGAGCCGGTCGAGGTCCCGCAACAGCTCGAACTCGCGCACCGCGGGCCGCTCGGCGAGCTCCTTGACGGCCACCACCTCCGTACCGGCGCGTGCGTAGCGTACGACGTGCCGGGAGATACCGCGGGGCAGCGGCACGAGGTAATGCTCCGGCCACTCCTCCAGGGGCAGCTGCCACGGCAGTTCGAGCAGGAGCGCGGGGTGCTCCGGATTGGTCGCGCTGATCTGCAGAGCCATCGATGAACTGTCCTCGCCTCACGGTCGGCCGACGTACCAAGGAGCATCACCGCACCAGCACGGCACCGGAGTCAACCGCCGGCCCGGATCTTGGACGGGAACGTGCGGTGGCGGGTCAGCCGCATTCACAGCCCCCCGGGACGGGAAGGGTAGGGGCGGCGGGGGCGAGACCACCCCGGCGCGTCGATGTCCGCCCCCTGCTCCGGTCCCTCCGTCCAGAACTCCAGCAGCCGCTCTCCACCGTCCTCGGACCGCACCCGCAACCGCCGCACCGGCGAGCCGCCGGCGGCCGTCTCGCGCAGCGCGGACAGCACCAGGTGCGCGTCGCGGGGGAGACGGCCCGGGCGAGCGCCTCCGGCGACCGGACGACGTCGTACGCGGAGCCCGCCGCCAGCCCCCAAAAGGTGTCGTCCGTGGTGACCGCCCCGTCGGCCGGGTCCCATACGAAGTGCCCGATGCGGCCCTGCGGCCGGCCGGCCACGGGCGGTCGTACACACAGGGACGGCCCCGTCCCACACCACCGGATCCCCGCCCTCCTCCAGGGTGGCCAGGGTGTGACCCAGCCGGTCCGCTATGGCCGTCAGCCGGCCCCGGTCGGGCAGCGCCTCGGTCGCGGACGGCGCCGGGGGCCGTAGCACCGTCAGCACACCCGTACGTAGTGGCACCGGCCCGCACGGGCACGTACACCGAGCCGAAGCGGAACAGCAGCCCGGCGGACAGCTGCGGATAGCGCCGCATCGTCTCCGTGGCGTCGCTGAGCACCACCTGCACGCCCAGCCGGTAGGCGTCCGCGACGGGGAACGGCCGGTCCTGGTGCAGCCGCGACCACGGTCGGAAGAGTTTTCGAGGGGAGCCCGGAGAGCACGGCCAGGCGCAGCACACCCGGCGTGCCGGAGCGCAGGTACACGCCGCACGCCAGACCGCCCACGGCACGCAGCACGTCCACCGCCGCGCGGGTCAGCGCCGTGGCCGGCGTCCCGAGTGCGCTGCCCGTGTCGTCGATGCTCCCTCGCATCGGTCTGCCCTCGTCCCCGGCCGTCGGGTCCGTACCACAGTCAGCCATGCGCCGCCCCGTCGTGCGCGCGCATCCCGGGGGACCGGTGGCCCGGGCAGCGGTCACGGAAGCGGTCACCGCACGCGCCGGAACACGTCGTCGGAGTCGTCCCACGTGGGCAGTTCCTCCGGCCGGCGCTCCCGTGGAACGCGTGACGCCGACTGGTACATGGCGTCGATCTCGACCGCGTACCGGCGGGCGATGGCGTCCCGGCGCAGCTTCATCGACGGCGTCAGCAGCCCGTTCGCGACGTCGAACGGCTCCGGCAGTACCCGGAAGACCCGGATCGACTCCGACCGCGACACCGTGCTGTTGGCCGCGGCCACGGCGCGCGCGATCTCCTGCCGCAGCGCGTTCTCCTCCCGGGCGTCCCGGCCCGACGTGTCCCCACGCGTGAACAGGGCGCCGCGCCAGTGCGCCACGAACTCCGGGTCCAGGGTGATCAGGGCGCCGACGCAGGGCCGGTTGTCGCCCACGACGACCGCCTGGTGAATGAGCGGATGCACCCGCAGGCGCTCCTCCAGCGCCACCGGGGCCACGCTCTTGCCGCCGCTCGTGACGATGATGTCCTTCTTGCGGCCGGTGATGGACAGATAGCCCTCGGGGTCCAGCCGCCCGATGTCGCCCGTGGCCAGCCAGCCGTCGCGCAGCGCCGTGCGGGTGCCGTGGTCGTCGCCCACATACCCCTGGAACACCGACGGGCCGCGCACCAGGATCTCCCCGTCCTCGGCCACCCGTACGTCGACACCCGGAAGCGGGCGCCCCACCGTGCCGGACTTCTCCCGCCCGACCGGCTGTGCGGTGATGCCTCCGCTTGTCTCGGTGAGCCCGTACCCGTCGTGTACGAGGATGCCGATGCCCGCGAAGAAGAGGGCGAGTTCACGGTTCAGCGGCGATCCCCCGCTCACCGCCCCGCACACCCGCCCGCCCAGCGCGGCGCGCAGCTTGCGGTACACGGCCTTGTCGTAGAGGGCGTGCTGCAGTCTCAGGTCGAAGCCGGGGCCGGGCCCCGTGCCCAGCCGCTGCCGCTCGGCCGCGAGCGCGTAGTCCTGCGCGGTGCGAACGGCCCGCTCGAACAGGGCGCCGCGGCCCGCCTGCTGGGCGGTTTGGAGGAACTTCTTGTACAGCTTCTCGAAGACGTACGGCACCGCGTACAGGTACGTGGGCCGGAACGTCAGCAACGACGAGGCCAGGGCCTCCGCGGCCAGCTCGGGTTCGTGGCCCATGAGGATGCCGCCGCGCAGACACAGCTCCTGGAGCATCAGCCCGTACACATGCGAGAAGGGCAGGAAGACGAGGATGGAGGGCTGCTCACCGGGCGGTGCCGCGGTGTGCCGCCAGCCGGCCAGCAGCGTGTCGCAGGGGCTCGCCAGGTTGCGGTGGCTGAGCGCGCACCCGCGGGGGTGGCCGCTGGTGCCGGAGGTGTAGGCGACGATCGCGGTCGAGTCCGGCAGCACGATGCGGCGCAGCGAGTCGACGGTCGTGGCCGGGACCGGGCGACCGCGCGCCACGAGATCGTCCAGCGCGCCCACGTCCAGTTGCCAGACGTGGCGCAGCCGGGGCAGTGAGCCGCACACCGACCCCACGGTCATCACGCCCTTCTCGTCCTCGACGAGCACGGCGACGCAGGCGGCGTCCCTCAGGATCCACTCGACCTGCTCGTGCGAGGAGGTCGGGTAGACCGGCACCACCTCCGCGCCGACCGCCCACAGCGCGCAGCTGAGCAGAGTCCACTCGTAGCGGGTGCGCGCCATGATGGCCACGCGGTTGCCGGGGCGGATGCCGGAGGCGACGAGCCCCCTCGCCAGATCGACCACTTCGTCCCGTAGCCCGGCCGCCGTCATGGGGATCCAGGATCCGTCGTCGCTGTGGCGTGCCACCAGGGGAAGCCCCGGGTTCCGGCTCGCCGTGTCGAAGACGCTGTCGGCGAGTCCGCCCGTCATCACGGGCCTTGAGACCGGGTCCGGGGCGGCCGGACGTGCGTTCCCACATTCGCGCATGCGCCGCCCCCCGAGGCTTTCCTGCTTGATCGCCGATGGTCGCGGCATCGGCGGTGCTCGAATGTAGCCCAGGTTTCCGCCGGACGTGCCGGAAACGGCGACGAACCCGCCTGTGCCGCTCTGGCGGTGCCGGGTGGACGGGCGGACGATGGAGTGGTAGGAGCCGTTCACTGCGGAGGGAGCGGTCATGCTCGAGGTGAAGGCAGCCGACAAGCCCGACGAGCGGCGTGATTTCCCCCGGGGCCACCTGGAGGCCGTCCATCTGACCGGACTCGACTTCGCGGTCGGGACCTTCGAGCCCGGCTGGCGCTGGTCGGAGTCCGTCGCCCCGATCGCCGGCACGCAGAGCTGCCAGTTCGACCACAACGGCTATGTCGTCCGGGGACGGATGCACATCCGCATGGACGACGGGGCCGAGGAGGAGCTCGGACCCGGCGACGTCTTCGTGTGCTCGGCCGGGCACGACGCGTGGGTCGAGGGCGACGAACCCGTCGTGGTCCTGGACTTCGCGGGTCCCATGGCACAGGACTACGCGAGGGCGGACCGCGGATAGCCGCGGAGGGAGAAGGTCTGCGGGGACCCGCCGAGCCGTAGGCGGGCGCGTCCCCGCTGGGTATCGCGGCGCCGTATACAGGGTGGGTCCTCGCCGAGTGTCGGCTTGCCGGGTGAGTGTCCGGGTGCCGTCCGTCACCAGCGGCCGGGTTCCGTACCGCTGATCGGGGACGAGGGTCGGCCGTCCGGGCCGACGGGGACGTCCCCGGCGAGCATCACCCGGTGCATGATCCGGGGATGCTCGGGGGTGACGAGGTCGCTCGGAGCCAGATGGACGGTGGCCCGGTTGTCCCAGAAGGCCACGCTGCCGGCCTCCCAGCGGAAACGGACCGTGTACTCCGGGCGCGTGGCCTGCTCCAGGAGCATCTGCAGGATGTGCGCGCTCTCCGCGCGTGACAGGCCGAGGATCTGCTCGACGTAGTAGCCGTTGACGAACAGGATCCGTTCGCCCGTCTCCGGGTGCACCCGCACCAGCGGATGCTCCGTGGCCATCTGGTGGTCCAGCAGATGACGCAGGTAGGCGTCTTCGCCGGGCCGAGGCTGGTATCCGACGCCGAGCCGGTGCTCGGCGCGCAGGCCGTCGACGAAACGCCGGACGGGCTCCGACAGACCCGCGTAGGCGGCGGCGAGGTTGGACCACTGGGTGTCCCCGCCGTACGGGGGCACGCTCTCGGCACGCAGGATGGTAGCGGCGGGCGGATCGACGCGGGCGCCGTGGTCGCAGTGCCAGCCCCGCAACAGCGAGTGGCGCCTGCGCCGCAGCCACTCGTCGTGGTCCATGCCGTAGCGCCCGCCCAGCTCCAGCCGGTCGGCCGTGGTCTCCACCTCCGGGACGTCCCGCGGTGAGGCGCTGCCGCGCCGGCCCAGGACGACGGGCTCGCCGAACCGGCGGGCGAGCGCGACGTGCGCCGTGTGGTCCAGTTTCTGGTCCCGGAAGAACACCACCTTCCAGCGCAGCACGGCCGACCTGATCGCGGACACCGCCGCGTCCGGCAGGTCGCCGGCCAGGTCGACCCCCGTGATCTCGGCGCCGATGCGGCCCGCGACGGGCCTCACCTCGACCTCGGTACCACTGTCCGTCGTCATACGGGCTCCGTCCGTGGTGGGTCAGGACCTCACGGAGCAAGCATCCCCCGCCCCCGGCTCGTGCGAAAGATCACACGAGCTGCGTACGAGTGACCCGTCAGCCCTCGGCACGTCGGCCCTTTTACCGTCCCATTGCCGTCCTATGGGTAATTGACGACACGGCTGTCGTCATGATGGTTCAGCACTGGTAAGGCATGCCTTCGCTAACCTGCACGACCGACGGCGGGGGGCATGCCGGGGAGGGCCGCATGTGGGATGACGCGTTTCCGAGCTTTCTCATCGGACTGAGGGAAGGGCTCGAAGGCGGACTCATCGTCTCCATCCTCGTCGCGACCCTCGTGAGAGCGGGTGCGAAGTCCCGGCTGCCCCAGGTGTGGACCGGCGTCCTCGCCGCGATCGCGCTCGCGATGAGCTTCGGCGCGGTGCTGACGTTCACCGCGGCGTCCCTGTCCGCGACCGCCCAGGAGGCGTTCGGCGGCGCCCTCAGCGTGATCGCCGTCGCGTTCGCCACCGCGATGGTCTTCTGGATGCGCCGCTCGGCCCGCAGTCTCTCCGGCGAGATCAAGGAGAAGGTCACCGGCGCGCTCGCGATGGGCGCCGGCATGCTGACCCTCACCTCGTTCCTCGCGGTGGGCCGCGAGGGCCTGGAGACGGCTCTGTTCCTGTGGACCACGGCGCGCGCGGCCGGGGAGTCGGCGGGTCCGATGGCGGGCGCCGGCATCGGCCTCGTCCTCGCGGCCGGCTTGTGTTGGGGTCTGTACCGCCGTGTCCTGAAGATCAACCTGACCAGGTTCTTCACCGCGACCGGCGCCGTCCTCATCGTGATAGCCGCCGGGGTGCTGGGCTACGGCCTGCGCGATCTGCAGGAGGGCGGGGTGCTGCCAGGCGGCACCGCCCATGCCGTGGACCTCGGCGGCAGCGTCGACGCCGGTTCCTGGTACAGCACGCTGATCCAGGGCGTGTTCAACCTGACGCCGACGATGACGTGGCTGCAGGTCGTCGCCTATGCCGGATACCTCGCCGTGGTGATGACGCTGTTCGTACGCGGCGTGCGCGGGGCCGGGGCCACGGCCACCCGGGCGAAGCCCGCGGCACCCGACCGGGCGAAGCCCGTGACGAAGGCCAAGGAGGACGTGAAGGCGCAGGAGGACCAGCCGAGGCCCGCCGTGAAGGCACCGCAAACCGCGTCCGTCACCCCGGTCCGCCGCCGCCCCGTCTGGGCCGTCCCCGTCGCCGTCGTCGCCGTCCCCTCCGTCGTGGCCGGGCTGGTCGTCGCCGTCAGCGGCTCCAAGCCCGCCGGCACCCAGACCGTCGCGGTCTCCGAGACCGAGTGCGGCAGGGGATTCACCGCGCCCCAGCCCGGCCGGCAGACCTTCCAGATGCACAACACCGGCGACCAGACCTCCGAGGTGTACCTGGTCGACCCGGCCACCAACGCGGTGTACGGCGAGATCGAGGGCCTCGCCCCCGGCACCACGCGCGACCTCGTCGCCACCGTCGCGGGCGGCAGCTACGCCTGGCGCTGCGTGCCCACCGGCGGCAAGGCCGTCACCTCCAAGGCGGTCCGCGTGAGCGGCGGCGCCGGCGCCAAGGCCGTCGTCCCCGTCTCCGAGAAGGACCTCGCCGCGCCCCTGGCCGCGTACAGGACGTACGTCGAACAGGGTCTGGCCACCCTCCTCACCCAGACCCGCAAGCTCAGCGACGACATCGCCGCGGGCCACCTCGACGCCGCCCGCGCCGACTGGCTGACCGCCCACCGCACCTACTCCTCGCTCGGCGCCGCCTACGGCACCTTCGAGGACTTCGACCAGAAGATCAACGGCCGCCCCGACGGCCTGCCCGGCGGGGTGAACGACAAGGACTTCACCGGCTTCCACCGCCTGGAGTACGGGCTGTGGCACGGGCAGTCCGCGGACCAGCTCAAGGCCCCCGCCCAGCAACTCGCCGACGATGCCGAGGGACTGCGAAAGGCGTTCCCCGCCCAGACCTTCGACCCGGGCGACCTGCCCCTGCGTGCCCACGAGATCCTGGAGAACACCCTCCAGTTCGAGCTCACCGGCCACACCGGCCAGGGCAGCGGCACCGAACTGGCCACGGCGGACGCCAACCTGGCCGGCACCCGCGAGCTCCTCACCGTCCTCAAGCCGCTGCTGACCACCCGCGCCCCGAAGCTGCTGCCCACCGTGGACACGGACATCGCCCGGGTGCAGAAGCTGCTCGACGCCGCTCACCACGGAGACTCCTGGACCCCCGTCGACCGGCTCGACGAGACCGCCCGTGACCGGCTGAACGGGGCCGCCGGACAGCTCCTCGAGGACCTCGCCCCCATTCCGGACCTGCTCGAGATCCGGAAGTCCGCCTGATGGGCCGAGAGCGCGCCGCGAACGCCCGCACCGAAGCCGAGAACGCACACGCCGAAGGGAACCGCTCCATGCCGTCCGCCGAAACGCCCGCCCCCCAGGGCGGCTGCCCCGCCGGTCACGGTCGCCGCACCTTCGTGAAGACGGCCCTGGGCGCCGGGGCCGCGGGCGCGGTCCTGGCCGGCGGCGGCCTCGCCCTCAGCCAGGCCGGCACCGGCGAGGCGCACGCGGCGGACGACGCGAACGCCACGAACGTCCCCTTCCACGGCGTCCACCAGGCGGGCATCATCACTCCCGCCCCGGCCGCCGCCACCTTCGTCTCCTTCAACGTCATAGCCGAGGACCGCAAGGGCCTCACCGACCTGCTGCGGACGATCACCGAGCGGGCCCGCTTCCTCACCTCCGGCGGCGCCCCGCAGGACCTCGGCGTGGGTGCGCCGCCCTCCGACAACGGCATCCTCGGCCCGGAGGTCCCCGCCGACGCGCTCACCGTCACCGTAGGGGTCGGCGCCTCCCTGTTCGACGACCGCTACGGCCTCGCCAAGGCCAAACCGCGCCGCCTCGCCCCCATGCGCACGTTCCCCAACGACAGCCTGCAGCCGGCCGAGTGCCACGGTGACCTGTCGCTGCAGATCTGCGCCAACCGGCAGGACACCGTGCTGCACGCGCTGCGCGACATCGCCCGCCACACCCGCGGCGCCATGCAGATCAAGTGGCGCATCGACGGCTTCCAGAACACGCCCCGCCCGAGCGGCGCCCAGCGCAACCTGCTCGGCTTCAAGGACGGCATAGCCAACCCCGACGTCACCTCCTCCCGGGAGATGAACCGTCTCGTCTGGGTCGACGAGGGACAGGGCGAGCCCGCCTGGGCGACCGGCGGCAGCTACCAGGTCATCCGGATCATCCGGATGCTCGTGGAGTTCTGGGACCGGGTCTCGCTGACCGAGCAGGAGAAGATGTTCGGCCGCCGCAAGGACACCGGTGCCCCGCTGGACGGCGCCCAGGAGACCGACGTCCCCAACTACGCCAAGGATGCGCAGGGCACGGCGATCCCGCTCGACGCCCACATACGGCTCGCCAACCCCCGCACCGCGAAGACAGACAACTCCCGCATCCTGCGCCGCGGTTACAACTACGACCGCGGTGTCGACAACGTCGGCAACCTCGACATGGGGCTCGTCTTCTGCTGCTACCAGCAGGACGTGCAGCGCCAGTTCGAGGCCACCCAGACCCGGCTGATCGACGAGCCCCTCGTGGACTACATCTCCCCGACCGGCGGCGGCTACTTCTTCGCCCTGCCCGGTGTGACGGACTCCTCGGACTGGCTCGGGCGGGGGCTCATGTCCGCCTGACGGCCCCCGCCGCCACCGGGTGGTCAGCCGGCCGGCCGCCAGCCCAGCGCGGGCCCCAGTCGCGTCGCCATGTCGGTGAGAATCTGCACGTAGTCCTCGTGCTCGAAGGTGAACGGCAGCGCGAACGCCACTTCGTCCACCTCACGGAACGCGGCGTGAGCGTACAGTTGTTCGACTATCCGGTCGGACGGTCCCACGAGGTCGGGCGCGAACATCATCCGCGCCGGGCCCTGCGGCGTCGCCGTGCGCGGCAGCCGCTTCGCCGCGTACGCCTCGTACTTGGCGCGCTGCTCGTACGTGGCGCTGTCGGTGGGTATGACCACCAGCCCCTGTGAGACGCGGGCACGCTCACCGTCCGGGTGGTGGGCGCGGAACGTACGGATGTGGGAGAGCTGGACCTCGGCGAAGTCCTCCGACTCCTCCGCCTTGACGACGCTGGAGGTGAGCAGGTTCATCCCGTGCTCGCCCGCCCACTGGGCCGAGCGCAGGCTCCCGCCGCCGTACCACAGGCGCCTGCCCAGGCCGGGGGAATACGGCTGCACGCGGTTCGAGCTGTATTCGATATGCGGCTGCCGCCGCGTGGCTTCGAAGCCCTCGGCACCGCCGAAGTCCGTGGCGGGCTTGCCGCGCACGAAGTCCAGCAGCCGCTGCACCCGTTCGTAGCCGAAGTCCTCGATGTCGGCGGTGTCCGGGTAGAGCGCCTGCTTCACCTGCTCGTAGTGCATCGGCGGGCCGACGCTGACACCGGGGTTCAGCCGGCCCCCGGAGAGGATGTCGACGGTCGCCAGGTCCTCGGCGAGGCGCAGCGGGTTCTCCCAGCCGAGCGGGATGACCGCGGTGCCCAGGTCGATCCGGCTCGTGCGCTGGGAGGCCGCCGCCAGCACGGCGACGGGCGAGGATATGCCGTACTGCAGATGCCGGTGCCGCACCCACGCGCTGTCGAACCCCAGCCGCTCACCCAGCTCGATGATCTCCAGCGTCGCCTCGTGCCCGCGGCCCGGATCCGCCTCGTCGAACAGGCCGATGGTCAGGAAGCCCAACTTCCGCAGCGGTTGCGAGGACGGCGGCACGGGGCTTCCTCCAGGGTCCGCGGCATGTCTGCCGTACGCCGGTGCTGTGTCCGATTCTCGCAGGTGATCGTTGCGCGCACGTGAACGAGCCGGTGAGGGCGACCCGGGTACCTCGCGTCAGGCGTCGCGGCGCCGGAGCGTCACCGCCGCCCCGGCCAGCGTCGCCAGCGCGTACAGGCAGAACACCGCGAACCCGGCCCACGGCGCCAGGGTGTGCGGCTGCTGCTGGACGTGGACGAGGCCCTGGCCCGCCGTGCTCGGCAGATACGGGTTGATCGCGTCGAGCCAGGACGACGGCAGCGCCTGGGCGAGCACGGGAAGCACCAGCAGGGCGGCGAAGAGGGTGGCGATCCCGCCCGCCGTGTTGCGGATCAGCGCGCCGAGCGCCACCCCGATCAGCCCCACGACCGTCAGATACAGACCCGCGCCGAGGACCGCGCGCAGCACTCCCGGAGCGCTCAGCGAAGTTCCCAGGTGACGTCCGGACAGCGCGGCCTGACCCAGCAGGAACGCGGCGAGCGCGGCGCCCGTCATCAGCACCCACGCCACCACCGCGTACACCAGGGACTTCGCCCACAGCACCGGAAGGCGGCGCGGCACCGCGGCCAGCGAGGCGCGGATCATGCCCGTCGCGTACTCGCCGCTCATCACCAGGACGCCCAGCACGCCGACGGCCAGCTGGGCCAGGAAGAAGCCGCGCAGGCTGACCAGCGTCGGATCGAAGGCGAGCCGCTCCTGGGGCGGCAGGTCGTCCCAGCGGTGGGCGGTGAAGTAGCTGAACACGCAGCCGAGTCCGACCATCGCGACGACGGCCGCGAGGAGTGTGAACAGGGTGGACCGCAGCGAGCGCAGCTTGATCCATTCCGAGTGGATCACCCGCAGCTGGGTGACCTCGCCCCGCTCCGCGGCGGGAATCACCGATGCCGTCGTCATGCCGCACGTCCTTCCGCGCCGACCAGGTGCGCCGCCGGTGTCTGGTACTCCACGGCGTCCCGGGTCAGTTGCATGAAGGCCTCCTCCAACGAGGCCTGCTGCGGCGTCAGTTCGGCCAGCGCGATACCGTGCTCGGCCGCGATCCGTCCGATCCGCTCACTGCCGAGCCCGGTCACCGTCAGCACGCCCGGTTCCTCGGCCGTGACGGACACGTCCGGGCCGGCCAGCAGACCGTGCAGCCGCTCCGCCTCCTCGGTGCGGACCTGCACCACCTCACCGGCGGCCCGCGCGACGAACTCCGCGACCGACGTGTCCGCGATCAGCCGTCCCCGCCCGATCACGATCAGATGCTCGGCCGTGAGCGCCATCTCCGACATCAGATGTGAGGAGACGAGGACCGTACGCCCCTCGGCGGCCAGCGCCTTGAGCAGATCTCGGATCCACCGGATCCCCTCCGGATCGAGACCGTTGACCGGCTCGTCGAGGATCACCGTCGCCGGGTCGCCGAGCAGCGCCCCGGCGATGCCAAGCCGCTGCCCCATGCCCAGGGAGAAGCTGCCGACCCGTTTCCGTGCCACCGCGCGCAGCCCCACCAGGTCGATCACCTCCTCGACCCGGCGCCGGGAGATCCCGTGGGTCGCGGCGAGCGCCAGCAAGTGGTGGTAGGCGCTGCGCCCGGTGTGCACCGAGCGGGCCTCCAGCATGGCCCCCACCTCGTGCAGGGGCGCCCGGTGATCGGCGTAGTTCCTGCCGTTGACCACGGCCCGGCCGGAGATGGGCGTGTCCAGCCCCAGCAGCATCCGCATGGTCGTGGACTTGCCGGCGCCGTTCGGCCCGAGGAACCCGGTCACGATGCCGGGCCGCACGGTGAAGCTCAGGTCGTCGACGGCGATGCGCTCGCCGAAGCGTTTGGTGAGGGAATGGGCCTCGATCATGCCCTCCACCCTCGTACGAGCGCGCCCGGCTGTCGCGCGGGACTGCTCCGGCCGGATGCCGGGCCGCTTCCGCCCTCGGTGCGCGCGTCTATGCGCCGCTTTCTCGGAGCATGTCCTCCCGCTCGACGATCTTCACGCGTTCCCGGCCCTGGGGTTCACCGAGCGCCTTCTCCGCGGCGTCCAGGCGGTACCAGCCCTCCCAGGTGGTGAAACGGACGTTCCGCTCGGCGAGGAAAGCGTCCACGGCCTCGGGTGCGGGTGAGGCCGGCGTGTGCAGGCGCCCGTTCGCGTGGTCGTCCAGCAGGTTGGCCACCGTCTCGTTGGCGTCGCCCTTGGTGTGGCCGATGAGGCCCACGGGGCCGCGGCGGATCCAGCCGGTGACGTACGTCGACTGCAGATGCGTGCCGCTGTCCTCGATGACCCGCCCGCCCTCGTCCGGGACCGTGCCCGACTCGACGTCCCACGGCAGCTTCGGCAGGGGGTCGGAGAGGTAGCCCACGGCACGGTAGACGGCGGTGACGTCCCAGTCCCGGAACGTGCCGGTCCCCTTGACGTTGCCGGTGCCGTCCAGGGCCGTGCGCTCGGTGCGCAGGCCGACCACCCGGCCGTCCTCGCCGAGGATCTCGGTCGGGGACTCGAAGAAGTGCAGGAACAGCTTGTGCGGCCGGTCGCCGACGTCGCGGATGGCCCAGTTCTCCAGCGTCTTGGCGACCATGTCGGCCTGCTTGTTGCCGCGCCGGGTCGCGATCGAGCCCTCGTCGTAGTCGATGTCCTCGGGGTCGACGACGACCTCGATGGAGGGGGAGTGGTCCAGCTCCCGCAGCTCCATCGGGCTGAACTTGGCCTGGGCCGGGCCACGGCGGCCGAAGACGTGGATCTCGCGGGCCGGGTTGGCCTTGAGCCCGTCGTACACGTTCGGCGGGATCTCGGTGGGCAGCAGCTCGTCCGCCGTCTTGGCCAGGACGCGGGCCACGTCCAGTGCGACGTTGCCGACGCCGAGCACTGCGACCTTCTCCGCCGTCAGCGGCCAGGTGCGCGGCACGTCCGGGTGCCCGTCGTACCAGGAGACGAAGTCCGCCGCTCCGTAGGAGCCGTCGAGGTCGATGCCCGGTATGTCGAGGGGCCGGTCGGCCATGGCGCCGGTGGAGAAGATCACGGCGTCGTACAAGGCGCGCAGGTCGTCCAGGCTGATGTCGGACGGGTACGAGACGTTGCCGAAGAGGCGGATCTGCGGCTTGTCGAGCACCTGGTGCAGGGCCGTGACGATGCCCTTGATGCGCGGGTGGTCGGGGGCGACGCCGTACCGGATGAGGCCGAACGGGGCGGGCATCCGCTCGAAGAGGTCGATGGACACACCGGGTTCGGCGGCCACCTCGGACTTCAGCAGGGCGTCGGCGGCGTAGATACCGGCGGGACCGGCTCCGACGATGGCTACCCGCAGGGGGCGGGGCATGATGAGGTTCCCTTCGAGCGGGGATGGACGGCTCGTGGGGAACCCTAAACTAAGGCAATCCTAACTTGGTACGCGGGTCTGCTCTATGACCTCATAAGGCGGACTTATGGCTTCGGCTCCGGGGTCAACAGGAGCATCGTCACATCGTCCCGGACGCTGCCGCAGTGTTCCACGAGATCGGTCCACACGCGCTCGGCCGTGACGACGGGGTCGTCGTCGGCGAGGCGGGGGAGCCGGTCGATCAGCGGATAGAACGCGCCGGTGGAATCCCTGGCCTCCCAGATGCCGTCGGAGGCCAGGAACAGCCGGTCCCCCCGCTGGAGCGGACAGACGGTCTCGTCGTAACCGCCCCCCTGGGGCAGGCCGAGCCCGAGCGGTGTTCCCGGCGTGACCTGAACCTCCGTGGCCTTGCCGTCCTGGAGCAGAACCGGCGCCGGACTGCCGCAGACGATGATCCGTACCGTACGGGCGTCGGGGGCGAACTCCAGCAGCACCACGGTCGCGAACAGCTCTCCGAGCCGGGCGTCCCCCGAGTCCACCAGGAGCCTGCGGTCGAGGCACGCGGCGACCGACGGCAGGTCCGGCTGGTCGAGGACGGCCTCCCGGAACGCGCCGAGGAGCGAGGCGACCGTCGCCACGGCCGACAGTCCGTGGCCCTGTACATCGCCCATCACCGCCCGTACCCCGGCGGGGCCCGAGCGCACGTCGTAGAAGTCGCCGCCGACGAGCGTCCCGCGCTGCGCGGTCCGGTACAGCCCGGTGCAGCGGACCGGTCCGACCCGCGGCGGCAGCGGGGGCGCGACGGCGCGCTGGGCGGCCTCGGCGACGGTGCGTTCGAGGTCGAGTTGGGCGTCACGGCGGCTGCGCACATACGACACGAACACGCTCAGGAGCGCCACGAAGCCGATGGTGAGCAGATCGGTGTTGCCGGGGTGGTCCAGATGGAAGACCCGGACGTGCTGCAGGGCGATGACCAGGACGCCGAGCACCGCGGTCGTCAACGGCCCGTAGGACAGCACGGCGAGCGGCGGAATGGCGCCCAGCAGGAAGCCGATGTCCAGGGGCTGGGGGGCGACGAGCGTGGCGACGCACACGAAGACCAGCAGCACCATCGGCAGCACGCGCACCGACCGCGGGGGCGGCGCCCCGCGCAGCCAGCTCCGGCCGTCCGCCTCCCGGCGCCCAGGCACGGCACGCACGCTTCGCACACCCTTAACGCTCCTACGCCGAGCGGCCCGCCGCACGTCGACGCAGGCTCTCGTGGATGCGCCGGGCTGCGCCTATCGTTCCGCCGTCCGATGCGTCAGGGCAGGTGTCGAGAGGTGACTCGCAATCCACACCGAACCGGAAGGCCCTCACCTGTTCAAGATCCCTCAGCCGAGACCTGGCTCACCCGTCCACAACCTCCCTGGACAGAACACCTAGATCGCATCATCACACTGACCCAGTCGCCCCCCGGGCGCTGCAAGCCCGAGAGCCGACCATCGCACGATCGAGTTAACGCGACCTTATGCACACTCCCCGGCGAACAGTTGCCTACCCCTACCACTACGCGAAGACGCTCGCCGAACGCGAGGCCTGGGCGGCGGAGGCGGCCCAGAGCCGTTGGCGCATGGTGTCCGTCAACCCCGGGCTGATCCTCGGCCCGTCACTGACCCCCGCCTCGGAATCCGGCAGCCTGTTCCTGCTCGACGAGCTGTTCAAGGGCTACTTCTTCTACGGCGCCCCCGACTTCAGTTTCACCACGGCCGACGTCCGCGAAGTGGCCGACGCGCACATCGCCGCCGCGGAGCACCCCGCGGCGAAGGGCCGGTACATCGTCGCCGCCGAGACGATGACGTCCTTCCACGAGATGTCCCGCATCATCCGCACCCGGTACCCCCGCGACCTGCGCCTGCCCCGATCCGCGCTGCCGCACTGGCCGGTACGCGTCCTGGGCCCGGCCTTCGGCCTGACCCAGGACTACATCCGCAAGCACCTCGGTATCCGCTTCCGCGTGGACAACTCCAGGAGCGTGCGCGAACTGGGCATCACCTACCGCCCGATCGAGGAGACGCTGCTGGACCACTACGAGACCTGGCGACGGCGACTCGGGCACGCTGAGGTCAGGGCGCCCCGGCCTCAGGCTGGCCGTACCGCACCGTGGATCGCCGACTGGCCGGCGTAGTGGAGGGACTCCTCGCGGATGTAGGCTCCCGGCCCCGGCGCGTGGATCATCATGCCGTTGCCGGTGCAGATGCCTACATGGCCGGCGCCCTCGTGGAAGAAGACCAGGTCCCCCGGCTGGAGAGCGGTGAGGGAGACCGGCGTGCCCATGGCCGCCTGATCGGGTGCGGAGCGGGGGAGCACGACCCCGGCGGCCTTCCAGGCGGCCTGGGTCAGGCCAGGGGCGTCGTAGGAGTCGGGCCCGGTGGCACCCCACACACACGGTTTGCCGATCTGCGCCCGGGCGAAGGCGAGCGCCTTCGCGGCCTTGGTGCCGTACCCCGTGCCGGGCACGCCGACGAAGGCGTCGGCGACGGGAAGAGCGGGGGCGCCGGGCGCCGAGACTGCGGCGGGCGCCGTGGCGGCGGGAGTGGCTGTGGCGGCGAAGGTGGCCGGACCGGTGAGCGGCATGGAGGCGGTCGCGTGGGGCGCGGTGACGGGGAGCAGTGACGTGGCGAAGGAGGCCGAGGAGCCAGGCGCGGGGGCGCCGGGCGCCGGGACTGCTCCGGGCGCCGGCGCGGGGAGAGGGGCCGTGGCGGCGAAGGTGTCCGGACCGGTGAGCGGCATCGAGGCGGTCGGCACGGGCGCGGTTGCCGGCGGTCCCGACATGGCGAAGGCGGTCGTGGCGGCTGGGCCGGGCGCGCTGGCCGGCGGTGCCGGCACGGCGAATGCCGTCGATGTGGCTGGGCCCGGCGTGGTGGCCGGGGGCGCCGGTACGGCGACGCCGGTCGACGTGTCCAGGGACGGCGCGATGGGCGACGGGCCCACGGCAGAAGGAACGGCGGTGAGGGCGAGGTCCGCGGCCGGGGACATACCCGGCAGGACCGCGGCGACACCGGCCGTCTGCACCTGCTGCCACGCCTGTCCGCTGTCACCGAGCGCTTCCGGCGTGCCCCAGGTGCCGCCCGCCGGGCCCTGCTGCGCCGCATGCCGGTCCAGCATCTCCCGGGCCGCGGCGAGCTTGCGCCGGCTCCGCTCCTTGGCGGTGGTCGGCGTGGACCGCCCCGGCTCGGCGGGAGCCCCCGGCAGGGCGCGCGGCGTCTCCTGCCGCGACGCCGGCGCGGCAGGCAACGTGGCCATGGGACCGGCCGTCAGCTCCGCCACCGGCCCGGCGGTCAACTCCCGGACCGGACGGTCCGACCCGGAAGCCGGCCCGGCCGTCAGTTCCCGGACCGGCCGGTCCGAGTTCGCCCGCTCGAGGGCGGGCAGTTCGTTCCCCGGCCGCCCAGCCGGGACCACGGGCCCGTCCCCGGCCGCCCCGGCCGGCATCCTGTCCGCCGGCAGCACCGCCGGGACGGTCGGACCCAGCTTCGCGCGCGCCGCGTCGAACCATTCCCGGGCGACGTCGTCGAGCGCGGGATCGCTGCGCCTGCGCTGCCTGCCCAGGACCGGGTCACTGCGCCTGCGGGTCCCCGTCGACATCGCGCGGGTCGCGTTGAAGTTCCCGGTGGCGGTCTCGGCCCGGTCGTAGAGGCTCTGGATCCGCCGCTGGACCTCGTCGCGGCTCGGCCCCTCGGAGTCGCGCTGCGCCATGGGGACGTACTCCTTCCGTGCTCCGCCTGCCGGGTCGGCCGTGCAGCGCCCCCAGGCCGTTCGGGGCGCTGGGGGAGGGTTCGGGCTGGAGGCTCCGGAAGGCGTGCCCTGTGGCCCGTGCCCTCGGCGGAGGCCGTGCGACCCGGCGAGGTTCGCCGGAGGGAGTCGTGCGGCCTGCCGGACAACCTAGCCAACTTGTGTGCCTCGCGTGAAGATTGAGCCGCGAAATGTCCGAGACGTCGGTGTGATTTTCATCTTGTCGTTCAAGAAAGAGTTTGACGTTCCGGAAGGTGTTCTCTCGGCTACCGTCTACGCCCCGGCGACGGCCGGCAGCGGCAGCGGAAGCAGGGTTCGGATCCGGCCGATCAGCGGCGGCAGGAACAGCGAACTCACCGTCGCCGCCGCCGCGGTGGACAGCGCGATGCCCCAGGCGAGCGGGCCGAGCGGCGTGCAGCCGAAGAACTGGCTGAGCACGGGCGTCTGCACCACGGCCGCCAGCGCCGCCAGCGAGCCGAGGGAGGAGCCGACGATCGCCCCGCTCCGTCCGCCGGCCAGCAGTGTCTGCCCGAGCTGTGTGCTCACCAGCGCGACGAGGGCGACCGTACGGGCGCGCACGGCGCGACCGGTGAACCGGGCGATGATCCAGGCGGCGGTGGCGCCGAGGGCGGTGGCGACGGCCCGGCACACGGTCTCCTCGGTCAGGGCCGTGCCCAGGGAGACCTCCGGTCCCTCGTGCAGCATCCGCTCGGCGGCCTCGGGGCGAGGCGGGCGCAGGGCGACCGCCATGGCCGGAGCCAGGTCCGTGAACAGGTTCACCAGCAGAAGTTGACGGGCTGTCAGCGGCGAGGTCCCGGTGGCGGCCGCGCCGAGGAGGGTGAAGGCGATCTCGCCCAGGTTGCCGCCGACCAGGATCGCCAGCGCCTGCCGCACGGACGCCCACATGGCGCGGCCCTCCACCAGCGCGGCGAGCACCGTCTCCAGCCGGTCGTCCGTGACCACGAGGTCGGCCGCCGCGCGCGCCGCCGGCGTGGCACGCGTCCCGAACGCGATGCCGACGTCCGCGAGCCGGATCGCGGGCGCGTCGTTGGCGCCGTCCCCGGTCATCGCGACGGTGCGTCCCAGTCGCTGGAACGCCTGCACCACACGCACCTTGTGCACGGGGGTACCGCGCGCGACGACCCCGACATCGGGCAGCAGGGCGTCGAGCGCCCGGTCGTCCAGGTCGTCGAGTTCGGTGCCGGTCACCACCCGCCTGCCGTCCAGCACGCCCAGTTCGGCGGCCATCGCACCGGCCGTGCCCGGGTGGTCCCCGGTGATCATCACGATGTGCACCCCGGCGTCCGCCAGGTGGCGCACCGCCTCGGCGGCGGTGCCGCGCACCCGGTCGGCGAAGGCGAGGAACCCGACGAAGTCCAGCCCCCGCACCGTCTCGTCCCTCAGCTCCTCGTCGGCCGCGTCCCGCAGCTCCGCGACCGCGAGGACGCGGTGGCCCTCGGCCGCCAGCTTCTCGCCGGCGGCGAGCACGTCCGCGCGCTCCCGCTGCTCCAGCGGCCGGCCGCCACGGGTGGCGCAGCGCTCGACGACCTCCTCCGGCGCGCCCTTCACCGACAGGATCCGGCGTTCCCCGAACCGGCCCATCGTGGCGTGGAAGCCGCGGCTCGGCTCGAACGGCAGGCCGGAGACACGCCGCCAGCCGGGCACGTCCGTCGTCCGTCGCACGCCCGCCTCCTCCGCGCCGGCGGTGACGGCCCCGTCGGTGGCGTGCTCGAACCCGGCGCCGCCGTGCGGGTGAGGGGTGGCCCGCAACGCGGCGGCGAGGACGGCGCGTTGCTCGTCGCCGAGCGATTCCAGGGGCCGGCTGTCGCCGTCCGACGAAACGGCGACGAGCGAGATCCGTCCGTAAGTGAGGGTTCCGGTCTTGTCGAAGCACAGGACGTCGGTACGGCCGGCCGCCTCGATCGTACGGGGATCCCTGACCAGGGCGCCCCGTGCGGAAAGCCTGCGGGCGGAGGCGAGTTGGGCCGCCGACACCAGGAACGGCAGTCCCTCCGGGACACTGGCCACGGCCAGCCCCACACCCGCGCCCACCGTCTCCCGCGTCGAGCGCCCGCGCAGCGTTCCGGCCACCATCACCGCGGCGGCCGAGCCGAGGGCCACGGGCAGTGTGCTGCGGGTGATCCGTGCCAGCCTGCGCTCCACCCCGACGGCGGGCGCGGCCGCACCCCGGCCCATCACCGCGGCCCGGCTCGCCTCCGTCGCCGTGCCGGTCGCGACGACGACCGCGCGGCAGCGGCCGGCCGCGACGGTGGTGCCCTCGTACACCATGGACGTGCGCTCCGCGACGTCCGAGGCCAGCACGGGCGCGACGGCCTTGGCCACCGGCAGCGACTCGCCGGTGAGCGCCGACTCGTCGGTCTCCAGGTGGTGCGCCTCCAGCAGGCGCGCGTCCGCGGGTACGACGTCGCCGGCGCTCAGGACGACGACATCGCCCACGACCAGCTGCTGGGCGGGCACGGTGGTCTCCCGCTCGTCCCGCAGCACCCGGGCCATCACGCCCGACTCGCGGCGCAGCCGGGCCACCGCCCGGTCGGTCCGGTAGCGCTGGAACCCGCCGACGAGGCCGGAAACGGCGGTGACCGCCACGATGACGACGGCGTCGAGTACGGCGCCCACCGACGCCGACATGGCCGCCCCGGCACCGAGGACGGGCGTGAGCGGGTTGGCCATCTCGGTGAGGTACGCCCGCACGGGCGACGACGTGGGGGCTCGCTCGCCGGGTGCGGTGCCCCGCGCCTGCGCCTCGTCGTCCGTCAGCCCGGCCTCGGCGCTCCCGGTCCGCTCGAGCACGGTGCCCGGGTCCATCGCGTGCCAGGGGCCACGGGACGCGGCGGTCACCGGGGAAGGACGCCGCAGCAGTCGTACGGCCGACCAGACTCCGGTGCAGGTGGCGAGGGCGCCCCCCACGTTGAACGCCGTCACGCCGCGCGTCGCGGTCCGCCCCGACCGCCCGGCCAGCGCCGCCGTCGCGCCGACGGCGGCGGCCGCCTCAGCGATCCGGACCCCGCGCCGCGCACTGTCGCGGGCACCGCGGCAGGCCCGCACGATGACGACGGCCGCCGCCGGATCGGCGTCCACGTAAAGATGCGCGCCCCAGGGCGGCGTCCCGTCCGGCCCGGCGACACCGACCCCGACATCGGCCGCGCTCAGGGCCGCCCGGTCCCGGGAGATCAGCAGCACCCCTTCTCCGTCACGCTGGAGGTCCCGTACGCAGTCCACCAGTCGTTCGTCCGCCGCGCGCACCGCGTCGGCCTCGCGTACGGCCGGGTCGGCGGTGTGCGCCCCGGCGGCCACGACGCGCAGCCTGGCGGCATGCGCCGCGGGGACGAAGGCGCCGGCGGCGTCGTGCATCTGCGGCACCGCACTGATCACGGCGAGCAGCCGCCGCTCGTGTGTCAGCCCCAGCACGAGCCGTGCCCCGCCGCGGTGCAGCCGATCCCGCTCGCGCGCTCCGGTGCGCCCCTGCAGGGACAGCTGCTCGACCGGGCCCAGGGCCCATTCGCCGTCACGGGCCGGCTTCTCGGGCGCGGAGCCGTCGAAGAGCCGGTGGGCCCGCGCGGCGAGGTCGCCCACGGGCGCGTCGTCGTCGAGGGGCACCAGATCGGCCAGCACATGGGACCCGGTGGCCAGAACGCCGGTGTCGAGGAGCACGGTGCCGATACGGTCCAGCCGACGCAGCGCGCCGGAGTCCGCCACGAGAACGCCCCTGCGGGCCAGGCCCCGGCCGAGGGCGCAGGCGAAGCCTTCGCGGGCCAGCAGCGGTGCCTTGGGGATCGCGGCGAGCGCACCGCCGGCGGCTCTGGCCGGGCGCCGGGTGACCAGCAGCGATCCGGTGAACGACGCCGCCGCCACCAGGACGGCCTGGTCGGCGTAGCGCTCGACCGGCCCCGGCCGCAGCGGTGTCTCGCGTGGCGGTGGGTCGTGCATCGGGCCATGGGATCCGGCGGCGGGACTGCCGGCCAGGCGCGGCTCGGCCGCGGTCCAGGCGGCGGCTTCCGCGTTCGCCTCCAGCACTCGCAGGGTGTGCCGGACGGTGTCCACGACGACCCCGACCATACCTCCGGAGCCCGCATGACCCACCGCCGCCAGCAGGGGCAGCAGCAGATTGGCGTTGTCGGTGCCGATCGCCCGGTCCACCACCGCCCGAAGCCTCGGGTGGACGTCGATGAGCGGGATGAGAACCGTGACCGACGACGGGAGCGGCGCCCGGCGGCCCAGGCCCGTCACGGCGGCCAGGGGGGCGGCCGCCACCTGCACGGCCACGGCCAGGGCCGCTCGCCGGGTCGTCCGGCCGGAGGCCGGATGGTCGGGCAGCGGGTGCTCGAGTCCGTGCGCCTCCTCCACCTCCTCGACCGCGTCGATCAGGACCGGCACCAGTTCCTCGGGGTCGAAGGAGTCGTCCGTGCCGACGACGGCATGCCCCAGCACGGTGTTCACCACGGCCCAGGTCACGCCCGGCAGCCCGGTGAGCCGCCGCTCCACCTCCTCGGCCAGCTTCGCCGCCGAGGCGCGGGGCAGCTCACCGTGGGTCAGGCCGCGTACGGCGATGTGGAAACGCCCTTCGAACCGGCGTACCCGTTTGTGTGTGCCGTCCCACAGCGAGGCGGTGGCGGAGGACACGACGGACCGCAGCAGTCGCCGTCCCGGCAGTGCCACAGCGCATCACCCGCTCCCTGCGGCCTGACACCCGCTCCGAACAACGCGAGTAGCCATAAATCGCCAGCTTCAATCGGAATGCTGACAAACCTCCTATTTCTACCGGATCGCAGAGGCGCACGTCGGGCGGAGCGCGCGAGAATTGAAGTGGCACACCACACCGACTCCGTGAGAGGAGGACAGGGGATGGCCAGAACAGCGGCAACGACACCGCGTGAAGAGACCCGGCAGCAGCCGGCGGAAACCCATGCGCACGAGGGCGGTGGCCTGCACCTTCACACGCGTACGGTGCACCCCTCACTGAGGATTCCGTACATCACGAGGGACGACCTGACCAGCACCGCCAGGGAGGCGACGTCGCGCATGCCCGGCGTACCGGGCAAGGACCTCGTGTTCTACGGGGGGCTGACCGCGATGGCGATCGCGGAGGTTCTGGACTGGCCGGTGGCGCTGGCCGTCGGCGGAGCCACCTGGCTGCTGCGCGGCGGCAGGACGCGCGAACGGGGCGCCGAAACGACGGCCGGGCACAACGGTGGGAGTCGTGCCTCGGGGAGGAGGGCGGCCTGAGACGACCCGGCCCACGGTGCCCGGCGGCGACACCGCCGCCGGGCACCGGCGTGTGTCGGCGGCGGGCCGTGGCGGTCGTCGTGTGTCAGACGGCGGCCGGTGCGGTGGCCGTGCGCTGGTGCCGTGCGTACGCGGCCCACAGCTGCAACACAAGGCGAGCGCCTCGGCCAGCGCGGCGCCGATCTTCGTTGCCACGGCTACAAGAATCTGACCCATGTCGGTCGACTTTCTGTGCTCGGATGCGGGTGTCCGATATCCGACAATGCAGGCCTTTCCATGGGAACGGGTGCCATGGGGGCGCACTTCTGATGTCGCTTGGGTGAACAAACGGCAAACGCCCCCGGGTGGGGCCGCGGAAGCCGCGACCCCATCCGGTAGCGGTCAGCGCGTCGGCAGCACGCGGGTGTGTTCGACCCGTACCGCGTCCAGGGCCTCGGGGTTCAGTCCGAGCAGCCGCAGGATCGTCGGCGCGATCTGCGTCGTCTCCACCGAGCCGCCGACCCGCGCGGTGCGCCGGCGCCGGAGACGACGAGCGGAACGTCCAGGTCGTCGGCGTGGGCGCCCCCGTGCTCGGCGATCTTGCCCTTGCCGCCGGTGTGCACGACGCCGTACTGCGTGATGCCGAACAGGTCCGGCACCCGCGCGTCGCCCGGCCGGACGTGGAAGTAGCGGGCGGCCGCCGCACCGGCGTACAGCGTCTTCAGCCCGCTCGCGGTGAAGGGTTTGGCCGTGCCGTCGATCCCGTTGCCGGTGCCGGACTGGGCGAGCAGGTCTCGAGGTCCTCGGTGAGGTCCACCTCGGCGCCGGGCTTGGCCCCGGCGCAGCTGGTGGTCCCGGCCGGGAGCAGGGCATTGCTGTAGGTGTCGTCGTAGTAGACGCCCGTGGTGCCCGGATTCCCGCCCGTGAGCTGGCTGATCATGCCGGGGAACGAGTCGGAGGGGACGGTGGTCCTCGCGTGGGTGTACTCCACACCGCCCGTGGCGAGCCGTGGGAGCGCCGAGTCGAGGTGGTGGGCGACGTACCAGACCAGGTCGGACTGGTGCAGGCCGTCGACCGACAGCAGCAGGACATGCCGGGCCGCGGCGCCCGCGCGGGTGACGGGGGCGTGCGCCGAGGGGGGCGCGGCGGCCGTGGCGGTGAGCGCGCCGACGGCGGCGAGTGCGGCGACGACCGCCGTGACGGGACGGGCAGGACGTCTGGACAAGGGTTCTGCTCGAGCTGTACGGAGCACGGGGAAGTCTGCGGACCGTGCACCGATATCGGAGGGGGAGAACGTGTACAGGGAGAACGTGTACAGGAGGGGACTTCCGCACCGTGCCCAGCCCAAGAAACGCATCGGTGCGCGCAAAGTGGCGAAGGGGAACTTTCCAGCGGGCCCTGCGACGCGCGGCCCGTTCACCCGTCCGTCCGCGCTCCCGGGCGGTGACGGAAGCCGTCGGCATGGACGATCCGCCCCTGCCGGTTGCCCCGGTGGGGGACCGGGGCGCGCTGCAGAGCGATGAGAGCGGCGTCGTCGTCGAGGCGTCCGCCGGCGTGGGCGAGGAGGTCGCGCCGGACGTGGTGCAGCAGCGTCTCGGGGCTGGTCTGCGGCCATTGGGCGACGCGTTCCGCCAGCGGATAGAAGCGGTTGTGGGCATCCCGCGCCTCTATCACGCCGTCGGTGTACAGCAGGAGGGTGTCACCGGGCTCGAAGGAGAACACGTCCAGCGTGTAGTCCGCCGGCCGGCCGCCGATGCCCATCGGGGGAGCGGGGTGCACGCTAGGCACGGTGACGACGTGCCCGGGACTGAGCAGCAGCGGCGGGGGGTGCCCGCAGCTGGTCATCCGCGTCATCGGGTGCGTGTCGGAGATCTCCACCAGCAGGGCGGTGGCGAACCGTTCCCCGACCTCCTCGGAGGGTTCGAAGTCGGCGAGGTACCGGGTGACGCTCTGTTCCAGGGTGGCGGCCAGCTCCAGCAGGGAGGCCTGCCGGTGGGCGGCCTCCCGGAACGCGCCGAGCAAGAGGGCGGCCTCGCCGATCGCGGACAGGCCCTTGCCGCGCACATCGCCGATCAGGAGGCGTACCGCGGCGTCGGTGCGCGTCGCCGCGTACAGGTCGCCGCCGATCTGTGCCTCGTCCTCGGCGGCCAGGTACAGGCAGGCGACCCTCAGGGGGCCGATCTGCTGCGGCAGCGGCCACAGCAGGACGTGCTGCGCCGCCTCGGCCACGGATCTGACCTGGGCCAGCTGGGCGCGGCGCCCCTCGCGGATCGCGCCGTACATCACGGTCAGCGTGGACAGCACGGCCAGGGTGATCAGCTGCACGATGTGGTTGGTGGTGGTCAGCCCGCCGTGCAGAACGGCGATGAGGAACTGCGCCGCCACCGCCAGCGCCCCGACGAGGCCGGTCAGCCGGGGGCCGGCGAACGACAGGGTGAGCGCGGGGGCGATCACCAGTGTGGGGCCCAGGTGGATGTCCGTGGGGGCGTGGATGTCCACCATCGTGATCACGACGATGAGCGCGATCGGGAGCAACAGCAGCGCATGGCTCGACTGCCACTGCTGCCGCAGGCCGGCCAGGCCCAGATGGGGACCCATGCCTTCCACCCTGCCTCGCCGCCGGTGGGACGGCCACCGTGTGCCGCTCACCTCGCTCCGCGTACCTATGTCATCCCGCAGCTGTAAACGGACGGACCTTGGGTACCCGCCGCAATGTGCCGAGATCCATGCGGCGGGCCGACACCCCGCTGCGGTCGATCAGTGAGAAGGAGGCGCAGATGAGCACGGTCAAGGAAACCGTGGAAGTCGACGTTCCGGTTCGCACCGCCTACAACCAGTGGACGCAGTTCGAGGAGTTCCCGAACTTCATGGAGGGCGTCGAGGAGGTCACGCAGCTCGACGACCGCCACAACCACTGGACCACCAAGATCGGCGGAGTAAGGCGGGAGTTCGACACCGAGATCGTCGACCAGCTCCCCGACGAGCGGATCACCTGGCGTACCACCAGCGGCGACACCCGACAGAAGGGTTCGGTCCGCTTCCAGCGCCTGGACGACACCCACACCCGGGTCGAGCTCGTGATGGACGTCGAATCCGGCGGAGCCGCGGAGAAGGCCGCGGACATGCTGGGAGTGATCGACCGGCGCGTCAAGGGAGACATGCGCCGCTTCAAGGAGTTCATCGAGCAGCGTGGCGGTGAGTCCGGCGCCTGGCGCGGCCGCATCCAGCCCGGTGACGTCGGTGGCCCGTCCGCCTGACACCGGCGCGCGAAGCGCCTCGGCCGCCTCCCGGGC